>NZ_JAYSGF010000037.1:0-47156 GCF_041912965.1 Chromobacterium sp.
CCGGATTTCCCCGGCGGCGGCCAGATCATCACCCCGGCCGAGGACATCCTCGCCGCCTATGAAAGCGGCCGCGGCAGCGTGCGCGTGCGCGCCAAGTGGGAAGTGGAAAAACTGGCGCGCGGCCAGTGGCGCGTGATCGTGTCCGAACTGCCGCCCGGCTCCAGCGCTCAGAAAGTGCTGGCGGAAATCGAGGAAGCCACCAATCCCAAGGTCAAGACCGGCAAGAAGGCGCTGACCCAGGATCAGCAAAACCTGAAGAGCCTGATGCTGTCGCTGCTGGACCGCGTGCGCGACGAATCCGACAGCGAGTGCCCGGTGCGCCTGGTGTTCGAACCCAAGTCCAGCCGCCAGGATCCGGACGAGTTCATCAACACCCTGCTGGCGCAAACCAGCCTGGAAGGCAATGCCTCGATGAACCTGGTGATGATAGGCCTGGACGGCCGGCCGGGTCAGAAAGGCCTCAAGCCCATCATCAGCGAATGGCTGGACTTCCGCCGCACCACCGTCACCCGCCGCCTGCAGCACCGGCTGGCCCAGGTGGAAAAACGCATCCACATCCTGGAAGGGCGGATGATCGCCTTCATCCACATCGATGAAGTGATACGCGTGATCCGCGAATCCGACGAACCCAAGCCGGACCTGATCAAGGCCTTCGGCCTGACCGAGCTCCAGGCCGAGGACATCCTGGAAATCCGCCTGCGCCAACTGGCGCGGCTGGAAGGCTTCAAGCTGGAGAAAGAGCTGTCCGACCTGCGCGAGGAGCGTGAAGGCCTGCGCCATGTGCTGGACACTCCGGACGCGCTGCGCACCATGATGCGCGAGGAAATCCAGGCCGACGCCGCCAAGTACGGCGACAAGCGCCGCAGCGAGATCAAGACCGCCGAGCGCGCGGTGCTGACCCAGACCATAGCCGACGAGCCGGTCACCATCATCCTGTCGCAAAAGGGCTGGATCCGCGCCCGCGTCGGCCACAATGTCGACCTCGCCGCGCTGGCCTTCAAGGACGGCGACGCGCTCCACACCGTGGTGGAGACCCGCACCGTGTGGTCGGTGATCGTGCTGGACTCCAAGGGCCGCGCCTACACCGTGGATCCGGCCGACGTGCCCACCGGCCGCGGCGACGGCGTGCCGGTGGCCTCGCTGGTGGACTTGCAGGACGGCGCCAAGCCGGTGCAAATGCTGTCCGGCAAGGACGAGGCCCGCTTCGTGGTCGCCGGCTCCGGCGGCTACGGCTTCATCGCCAAGCTGGGCGACATGGCCGGCCGGGTCAAGGCCGGCAAGGCCTTCCTGACGCTGAACCCGGAGGAAAGCGTGCTGACTCCGGCGCCGCTGCCGGCAACCGGCCTGGGCGAAGCCACCCAATTGGTGGCCGCCGCCGACAACGGCCGGCTGCTGGCCTTCCCCGCCGCCGAGCTCAAGGAATTGGCCAAGGGCCGCGGCCTGATGCTGATGGCGGTGGACAACGGCGAAGCCGTCACCGCCATCGGCCTCGTCAACGGCGACAAGGCGCTGCTGTCCACGCTGTCGGTGCGCGGCAAGGCCTCCGACGAGAAGCTGGCGCTGGCCGAGTTCATCGGCAAGCGCGGCAAGAAGGGCAAGCTGATGCCGAAGAAATGGAGCGTCGGCGCCATTCGCGAGCTGCCAAGCGCATGAATCCGGACCGCGCGCCGGCGCCGTTGACCCCGCGCAGCGCGCTGGTGTTCATCAACAGCTTCCGCGCGGCGCTGCTGCTGGTGCTGCTGGCGATGTCGCTGTTCGCCAACCGCGACGGCGAATCGCTGGTGGCAGGCGGCAAGGTCTTCTACCTGTGGGGCGGCGTCTACGCCGTGCTGATCGGCGCCTGGTTCCTGCTGCGCGACGGCCGGCTGGCGCACACTCTGCAGCTGACGCTGGCCATCGCCGCCGACATCGCGATGATCGTGCTGCTGATGGGCATCAACGACGGCGTGCGCAGCGGTTATGGCATCCTGCTCCTGCCCTATCTCGCGGTGGCCGGCCTGCTGTCCTCGGGCCGCTACGCGCTGTTCTACGCCTCCATCGCCACGCTGATGCTGCTGTCCGCCGTCGGCGTGGAACAATACCTGGGCCTGGGCCGCGGTTCCGATTTCTACTACTCCGCGCTGCTGGCCACCGCCGGCTTCGTCACCTCCATCGTCACCTGGAAGCTGGGCCGGGTGGCGCGCGATTCCGAAGCGCTGGCCACCCGCCGCGGCGGCGAGATCGCCAACCTCAACCGCCTGAACGAGCTGGTGCTGCAAAGCCAGCGCGACGCGGTGGTGGTGCTGGACGAATCCGGCCTGCTGCGCCAGTTCAACAACCAGGCGGCGCGCTACTTCGGCACCATGCGCCGCGGCGAGGTGGTGGCGGAACTGCTGCCGCTGGTGGAGCGCTGGCGCCAGAACGGCTACCCACCCAACCCCGGCTTCATCGACCGCAATATCCGCGGCCGCCAGCTGGTGGGCCGCATGGTGCCGGTGCTGGTGGGCGACGACCGCGCGCTCTTGCTGTTCATGCGCGACATGGCCGATATGGCCGAGGAGGGCAAGCGCATCAAGCTGGCGGCGCTGGGACGGCTCACCGCCAATATCGCCCATGAAATCCGCAATCCGCTGGCGGCCATCCACCACGCCGCCGATCTGCTGGCCGAAGACGAAACCGATCCGGCGCGCCAGCGGCTGATCCGCATCGTGCAAGGCAATAGCACGCGCATCAATCACCTTGTACAGGAAGTGCTGGCCTTGAACCGCCGCGACCGGATCAAGCCCGAGCCCATCCGGCTGCAGCCCTTTCTGGATGAATTGCTGGACCATTTCGGCATGGTGGAAGCCGCCGCAGCCGGCGCGGTTCGCTGCGTCTGCCAGCAGCAGGCCGCGGCGGTCCAGTTCGACCGCGGCCATTTCGGCCAGATCCTCAACAATCTGCTGGCCAATGCCTGGCGCTACTCCAGCAAGCAGCCGGGCGCGGTGCGCATCGAAGTGGCCGCGGTGGAAAACCACCTGACCATCAAGGTGATGGACGATGGCCCCGGCATGAGCGAAGATGCCCAGGCCCGCTTGTTCGAACCCTTTTTCACCACGGAAAGCGCCGGCACCGGACTGGGCCTGTACATCGCGCGCGAGCTGGCGGAAGCCAACGACGCGCGGCTGGACTACTGCCCGCCCGGCGGCGTGTTCCGCCTGATCTGTCACAAGGCTTATGGCTAAATCCTCCCTGCGCGTGCTGGTGATCGACGACGAACCGGACATCCGCGAACTGCTGGAACTGACCCTGATCAAGATGGGCCTGGACGTGGCCACCGCCGCCAGCGTCGGCGCCGCCAAGCTCAGCCTGAACAAGCAGCCCTTCGACCTGGCGCTGACCGATATGCGGCTGCCAGACGGCGAAGGCATAGAAGTGGTGCGCCATATCGCCGAGCAGGGGCTGGACGTGCCCATCGCGGTGATCACCGCCTACGGCAACACCGACAACGCGGTGCAGGCGATGAAGGCCGGCGCCTTCGACTATCTGCAAAAACCGGTCAGCCTGGCGCAATTGCGCAGCTTGGTGAAATCGGTGCTGCGCGTGGACAACGGCAAGGCCGCCGCCGCGATGCGGCTGGACGGCGAATCGCCGGCGATCCAGGAAGCGCTGCGCCTGGTCGGCAAGCTGGCGCGCAGCCAGGCCGCGGTCTATATCAGCGGCGAATCCGGCACCGGCAAGGAACAGGCGGCGCGGATGATACACGAGCAAAGCGCGCGCGCGGAGCGGCCGTTCATCCCGGTCAACTGCGGCGCGATTCCGGAAACGCTGATGGAAAGCGAGTTCTTCGGCTATCGCAAAGGCGCGTTCACCGGCGCGGACAGCGACCGCGATGGCTTCTTCCAGCAAGCCAACGGCGGCACTCTATTTCTCGACGAAGTGGCCGACCTGCCGCTGACGATGCAGGTCAAGCTGCTGCGCGCGATCCAGGAAAAGAAAGTGCGTCGTCTGGGCAACGCCCAGGAAGAAGCGGTGGATGTGCGCATCGTCTGCGCGACGCACAAGGATCTGGCGGCGCGGGTGGATGCCGGCAGCTTCCGCCAGGATCTGTACTACCGGCTGAACGTGCTGCCGCTGCGCATGCCGCCGCTGCGCGAATTGCGCGAAGACCTGCCGCGCTTCATCGCCAGCCTGCTGGAACGCTTCTCCCCGGACCAAAAACCGCGGCTGGCGCCGGCGGCGCTCAAGGCGCTGCTCGCTTACAACTATCCGGGCAATTTCCGCGAGCTGGAAAACATCCTGGAACGCGCGGTGGCGCTGGCCAGCGACGCCCGCATCGAAACGGACGATCTGCAGCTGCTGCCCAGCAAGCAGGCCGGGGACGACGGCGACGCGCCGGCCTGCGCCGCCGGCGAAGCGCTGCAGGACTTCCTGGACCGGGTGGAGCGCGAGGCGATACTCAAGGCGCTGGAAGGCACCCGTTTCAACCGCACCCAGGCCGCCAAGCTGCTGGGCGTGACCTTCCGCTCGATGCGCTACCGGATGGAAAGGCTGGGCATCAAGTAAACGGACCTGGCACGAAGAGCCTAGTTTACGATCTGCTGCGCGTCGTGCGCGTCGTGGACGCGTTACACGGTGAGTACACCTTCGAAATGCTCAGTACCACCGTAGTACGGCAAGGAGGCGCAGCGCAGGATCAGGGGTTTTGTTAGCGGTTTAAATGACGGCAAGACATTGTTCACGGCGCTAGGCACGCCGTTGCGCGAAATCCTGCGCCCAAGCCACATTCTGGCTTTTTGTCGAACAATGGGCAAAACAGCGGCCCATGGGGCCGCCCGCTCGTTACAATGCGCGCAGCCGCCCAACGCATACTAGCGGCTATAAAGAAGCAAACCGGCGCGCCCAGCGGCGCGCGCCACCGAAACCAGACGAACACGCTAACGCATGGCCTTCCCGCCCATCCACCTCGCCCGACACGCCTTGCTGGCGCTGCTGCTTGGCGCGCTCAGCGCCCATCCCGCCGCCCAGCCCACGCTACGGGTGGCGCTGGGCGAGACCAAGCTGCCCTATGTCGACGCCGAACAAGGCAAGGGCGTGGAATACGATATCGTCACCCAGGCCTTGAGCCTGGCCGGCTATCAGCCGCAAGTGCGCTTCGCCCCCAATCTGCGCGCCCACAACTGGCTGGCCAGCGGCCAGGTCGACGCAGCCATCGCCAACGGCGGCGGCCATGTTTCCGATCCCTACATCGTTTATCAGAACATGGCGATCACGCTGTGCCGGCGTCACATCCACCTACGGCGGCTGGACGATCTGACCCGTTTGCGCGTGGCCGCGTTTCAAGGCGCCCATCTTTACCTGGGCGCGGACTTCGCCGCGCTGGCACCGCAAATCCCGTCCTATCGCGAAGAATCGCCGCAAGCCACCCTCAACCGCCTGCTGCTCAGCGGCCGCGCCGACGTGGCTATTTCCGACGTCAACATCTTCCAGCAGTTGAGCAACGAGCTGCGGCATGAGCTCGACATCAGCCCCACGCTCTGTCCCTACGCATTGTTCACTCCCACCCATTACCGGCTGGCATTCCGCAACGCTCAGGACCGCGACCGCTTCAATCGCGGCCTGCGCCGCTTCGCCGCCGACGGCGGCTATGAAAAATTGGCCGAGCGCTACCAATTGCCCACCCGACGCGGGCGTCCCTGGTTCAAGCCCTAAGAACCTGTTCAAAGTCTGCTGCGTTCGTGAAGCGTCACACGGTGAGTACAAGCTCAAAATGCTCATGTACCAGGCGTACATCCCGCTTTTTCGCTCGTTTTCGCCTTGTCTCGCTCTTGCTCGCGAGACTTTGAACAGGCTCTAACGGCCGGCTGGCATGTTCCCGGCCAGCCAAAGGACCGGCGTCTGCCCTGGATCAAACCGGCCGGCCAAACCCCGGTGTTAGCATGATTAAGACGTATCCGCCCGTTGACGACGGCAACTTGCTTTTTCACGCCAGGCTGTTACGGTGTGCCTAGGCTCCGGCCCGCGTCGTCAGCCGCTCCAAAGTATCCACCCGCTCAAGGAGTTGCCCATGTTTCCCGAATACCGCGAACTGATCAGCAAGCTGAAAACCGAAGACGAGCACTTCACCCGCCTGTTCAACAAGCACAACGACCTGGATCAGAAAATCAAGAATATGGAAGCGCGCATCGAGCCTTCCGTCGATTTCGAAATCGAAACCCTGAAAAAGGAAAAGCTGAAGCTGAAGGATGAGCTGTACATCATCCTGAAACGGGCCGCCGGCTGAAACGGCCGCCGGCAACGATAAAGCCCGCCGTCAGGCGGGCTTTTGCGTGGCGGCGGATCAGATCACACCTTGGGACTGTCCTTTTCCAACTCCGCTAGGATCGCGTCCGGCTCCTGGGTGATTTCCAGCACCTTGCGGATGCGGTTGAACGCCACGCAGGCATCGGCCGGATACTTTCCGAACGGGGTCAGCCCGCCATGGCCCCAGCCCGCGGCGGCCAGCACATCCTTGCGGAATTGCGAACCGTCGGCGCTGCCGCCGGCGATCTGCTGCAAGGCCCGGTCGATCAGAATATGCGGAAACGGATTGCGGGACAGCGTGGTGAAATGCTCTGGGCGAACTTCGTCGAACTGCATGGCGCACTCCTGATGCGGGAACATGATTCATCTAAGTCCAAACCAAGACGATTCGCCAGCAGACTGTGAAGACTCACACGCCGTCGCCACGAATAGCGACGGCGCGGCCCGGTTAACGCTCGCGCTCGCGCGCGAGCTTGAACCAGTGTTAGCGGTTCACCAGCACTTTGGGATTGGAATTGCCCCACACCGTGTAGAGGTCGGCCAGCAAGGCGCCATTGATGTCCTCCAGCTCGGCGGCGCCAATCTCGGCCTTGCCCTGCTTGCCGAACAGCACCACCTCGTCGCCGATCTTGGCGCCCGGCACCTCGGTCACATCCACCATCAGCGTGTTCATCGACACCTTGCCCACCACCGGCACGCGCTGGCCGTTGATCAGCACATGCGCCTTATTGGTGAAGGCGCGGCGGTAGCCATCGGAATAGCCGACCGGAATATTGGCCAGCAAGGATTCGCGCTTCAGGGTGTAAGTGCGGTCATAGCCGACGGTATTGCCGGCCGGATAGCGGTTCACCGCCGCTACCCGCGATTTGAACGCCATCACGCGCTGGTATTCGGTGTGGCTGGGCACGGTGTCGCCGAAGATGGCGCCGCCCGGACGCACCATGTCCAGATGCGCTTCCGGCACTTCCAGCGTGGCGAAGCTGTTGGCGCAATGCAGGGTGATCTTGCTGCGGTCCAGGCCGCCGGCCTTGATCAGCCAGGCGCTTTCCTGCTTGAACGCCGCCAGGCCTTTTTGCACATCGGCCTTATCCTCCACCGGGAAGTGGGTCATGATGCCCACCACTTGCAGATTGGGCAGCTTGAGCATGGCCAGCGCATCCGCGCGGCCCTGCTTGCTGGCCAGCTCCACGCCGTTGCGGCTGATGCCGGCGGAATTGATGGCCAGATGAATCTGCAGGGTCTTGCCCTCGCGCTTGGCCAAAGCCGACAACTGGCGCGCCAGTTCCAGATTGCCCACCAGCTCCTGCATATCGTATTGCAGGCCATCGGCGATTTCCTGCTGGGTGGCGCTGCGCACGCGCGCCACCACGCCCTTGTAGCCGCTGGCGCGCGCTACCCGGGCTTCTTCATTGCTGGCGATGCCGACGCAGGGAATGCCCTGGGCGATGATGGACGGCATCACATTGGCGATGCCGTGGCCGTAGGCGTCGGCCTTCAGAATCGCGCACACCTTGGTGTTGGAGCCGACCAGGCGCTTGAGTTCGGCCAGGTTGTGATCCAGCGCCGCCTTATCGATTTCCAGCCAGGCATTGCTGCGCGCGGCTTCCACGGTGGAGCCGCTGTTGGCGGCGGTCAGCGGCGGCGCCGCCATGGTCAGCGCGGGTGCCAACGCCAGGCCCAAAGCCATGGCCAACAGAGTTTTCTTGAATTGCATAGTGTCCCCCGAGAGTAAATGCCGCTTGCCGACAAGGCCGTTCGGCATCCGGAGGATGATAGGAGGCTGATATATTCATGTCGATATGAATATTTACTAGTAGTCCTTGTTTTGCATGGCCGCTTGACGCCGCGCAAACCCGGCGGCGCCAGGCCGGACTTGCGCGCCGGAGCGCCGCTATCCATCATGGAACAGCGCGGTGTCGCGCTGATCACGACCGGGGCGGGCAATGCGGCAATACCTGAAGTTTCGGCGCTTGGCCACTTGCTGGCTAAGCGCGCTGGCTCTGCTTGGCGGCTGGCAGCCGACGGCGCGAGCCGCCGTGATGGTGTATACCGGCCATGCGCCGGAAAGCGTGGACGACGAGCGCTACGATTACCACTGGGCGGTGCTGCGCGCCGCGCTGGACGCCACCCGGCCGCAATGGGGCGATTACAAGCTGCGCTTCGCGCCGCGCATGAACGAGGCGCGCCAGCTGCAGGAGCTGGGCCAGCCGCGCGGACGGCTCAATGTGCTGATACGCGAAACCAACCGCGACTACGAGCGCCGCTACCTGCCGGTGCGGATTCCGATAGACCGCGGCCTGCTCGGCTACCGCGTGCTGCTGATCCGCGCCGCGCGGCAGCCGGAGTTCGCCAAGGTGACGACGCTGGCGGAACTGCGCCGCTTCAGCATCATTCAGGGCGAGGGCTGGGGCGATATCGCCGTGCTGCGGCGCGCCGGCCTGAAAGTGGAAACCGACTCCAGCTACGATGGACTGTTCCGCATGCTGGACCGCGGCCTGGGCGACGCGTTCTCGCGCGGGGTGACCGAGGTGGAGCGGGAAATTCGCGACTACCGGCCGCAATACCGGCAACTGGCGCTGGAGCGGGAATTACTGCTCTACTACCCGCTGCCCACTTACTTCTGGTTTGGCCGCGACGCCGACGGCCAGCGGCTGGCGCGGCGCGCCGAGCAGGGCATGAGGCGACTGCTGCGCAACGGCGAATTCCAGCGCCTGTTCCAGGCCTACCACGCCGGCCTGATCCAGCGGCTGGATCTGAAGCACCGCCGGCTAATCCGCATCGACAACCCCTTCCTGCCGCCGGACACGCCGTTCGCCGACGCCAGCCTGTGGTTCGACCCGACCACGGCCAAATAACAGCGCTCATTCCCCCTGCAAGGCTTTGCGCACGCACAGGCGCTGGGCGATTTCGCGGTCGGCGCATTTGAGTTCGGCTTCGGCGCGGGCGCGGCAACGCGCCGGGTTGGCCGCGCGCGCGCAATCCGGCGGCGGCAGACGCTCGTTGATGCACAAGCGGCGCGCCTTGCCTTCCAACCCGCCGCAGGAACTGTGCGCGGCGCGCAGCGCCTCGCAGCGCTTGGCGTCGCGCTCGCGCAGACAACTCAAGGCCGGCGTGTAAAACTGCAGGCAGGCATGCCGTCCGTCGGCGGGCAGATCATTGCAGGACACATTGCCCTGGCGGTTCAGTTCGCAGCGCTGCGGCGCGGTGGCTCGGCTGCAATCCGCTTCCGCCGCCGCCACGCCGCCGGCCAGCCAGCAAAGCGCCAGCCCCCATCCCCAGGCGCGCCGCAACGCGCCGTATCCCCTATTGTTTTTCAAGGCATGCCCCTTGCGCATGGCCGGTTATCGCTCCGCTCAACAGATGGGCGCAGCATGACGCTGCGCGCTATCGGCCCAGCGGACGGCCAGCCAGGATCAAGGCGGCGGCGCCCAATCTCGGCGCTGGCCTGTCCTGCGATGAATGATTTGAATTGGAATGAAACCGGCTGGCGTTCTCTGTTCAAAGCTTATCAACAGAAACCCCGCTTCGCCAGCGCCGGCTTGGCCACGCGGCTATTCAGAGCCGTGTTTGCGGCGGTCGCGCCAGAAATGGGGTTTGCCGCGTTCCGGCGGCGGAGGCGGCGGCGCGGCGCCGTCCGGATTGGAACGCCAGTAAGACGGCGGCGGCTGCCTATGCATCAGCTCCGGCGGCAAATCGCCGTCCTGCACCGCCTCGCGCAGGCGCAGATTGCGCAGGCGCCGCAATTCTCTGCAGTCGACGTCAGGCGGCGCCTGGCAGCGCCGTGCCGGCGGCGGCTCCATGTCCGGTGGCATGGGGCCGCGTTCCTTCCCTCGCGCCAGGGCCGGCGCGCCGGCAAGCGCTTGCAGCAAGGCAAAGATGAGAAGAATCGGCAGCCGCGTCATGAAAGCTGTTTTATCCTGTCGAAAGTACTGGAAAAAGGGCCACGGTTCCAAGATCCGGGCCGGCGAGGGCGGACAGCATACACCATGCGCCACCGATGCCAAAGGCATCGCCTCACGACCAAACCGCCGGTAGGCCTCATTAGGCAGCCTAGACTCGCGGCATGAGGCAGACATGAGCGACAATTGCTGATTTGTTAAGGTGTGTGATCGCGAGAACCGGCTTAACATATCTTCATCAGGCGCGCTGCCGCAGCCCGGGACCAGCCGCTAAGCTGACACTCCGCTCCGAGGAAAAATCGCATGGAACACAATAAGATCCTGGTCGTCGACGATGATGCAAAACTGCGCGAACTGCTTACCCGCTATCTGAGCCAGCAAGGCTACGCGGTGGAAGCGCTGCCGGACTCCAAGGACCTGGACCGCAAGCTGGCGCGCAATCGCCCGGACCTGATGGTGCTGGACGTGATGATGCCGGGCGAGGACGGACTGGCGGTGGTGCGCCGGCTGCGCGCCCAGGGCGAAACCATTCCGGTGATCATGCTCACCGCGCGCGGCGAGGACATCGACCGCATCCTCGGCCTGGAAATGGGCGCCGACGACTACCTGCCCAAGCCGTTCAATCCGCGTGAACTCACCGCCCGCATCCAGTCGGTGCTGCGCCGCCACCACGCCACGCCGGCGCTGGGCGCGCGCCACGACGCCGACGAGGAGGTGAACTTCGGAGAATTCGTGCTCAATCTGGGCCAGCGCGAGCTGCGCAAGGCCGGCCAGCCGGTGACGCTGACCAGCGCGGAATTCGCGGTGCTGTCGGTGCTGGTCAGCCATCCGCGCCGGCCGCTGACGCGCGAGCAATTGATGGAAATGGCGCTGGGCAAGGGCAATGGCGAATCGCTGGACCGCAGCATAGACGTGCACATCTCCCGGCTGCGCAAGGCGCTGGAAAGCGGGGACAGCCAGCTGCGCTTCATCCAGACGGTATGGGGCTACGGCTATGTGTTCGTGCCGGACGGCACGCCGCGGGAGTAAGCCGTGCGCAAGCTGACCGGCTCGCTGTTCTTCCGGCTGGCGGTACTGGTGGTGCTGGTGGTGCTGACCACGCAGTTCGTCACCTTGTGGATGGCCGCCGGCGAGCGCCACAAGCTCTTGGACAAGCAGCTGTACTCGCAGACCGTGGACACCCTGGCCTTCCTGGAAGGCACCATGGAGGCGATGACCAATACCGAGCGCGCCGAATTCCTGGCCGGCTACAACCGGCCCGGCCTGCCGCGCCTGCTGCCCATCAACGCCGACCAGGGCGTCAATTTCACCGATTACGTGCCGCGGCTGGGCGAAACCCTGGCGCAGCGGCTGTCGCACGGCCTCAACGAGCCGATCGAGGTGCGCTACGCCCAGATCGACGACCGCCGCGAGCTGTGGGTCAATGTGCACGTGCTGGACCAGGCCTACTGGCTGGTGCTGCCCTTCGGCCGCTACAGCGACCGCTCGATCAACACCATCATCCAGGCGGCCTTGCTGGCGTCCATCGTCGCCAGCCTGCTGGCCTTCGCCGTCGCCTGGCGCGTGGCGCGGCCCATCAGCCGCGTGGTGCTGGCCAGCCGCGAACTGGCCGCCGGCACCATGCCAGCGGCGGTGCCGGAGGACGGCCCGCGCGAGGTGAAAGTGCTGGCGCACAACTTCAACCTGATGGCCCAGGCGCTGGACAATGCCGCGCGCGAGCGCCGGCTGATGCTGGCCGGCCTGTCCCACGATCTGCGCACGCCGCTGACCCGGCTCAAGCTGACGCTGGAACTACAGCAGGACAGCCCGGACCAGCACGATATGCTGGCCGACATCGACGAGTTGTCGCAGATCGTGCGCCAGTTCATCGATTTCGCCCGCGCCGAGGAAACCACCCGGCTGGAGCCAGTGGCGCTGGCCGATCTCGCCGCCAGCGTGGTATCGCGCTTCGCCCGCGAAGGCATGCAGGTCAGCCTGCGCCGGCTGGCCGAACCCGAGCTGCTGGCCGACGGCCTGGCGCTGGAACGTCTGCTGTCCAACCTGCTGGAAAACGCGCGCCGCTACGGCGCGCCGCCGGTGGAAGTCAGCGTGGAACAAGATGAAAGCGGCGCCGTGCTCAGCGTGCTGGACCACGGCAAGGGCATTCCGGCCGAATTGCGCGAAACCGCGCTGGCGCCGTTCGAACGGCTGGCCGAACACCGCGGCACCGACGGCGGCAGCGGCCTCGGCCTCGCCATCGTCAGCCGCGTGGTCAAGCAACACCGCGGCCGGCTGGAGTTCTGCGACCAAGCCGACGGCTTCAAGCTGGCCGTGCATCTGCCGCTGAACGCCGCTTGATAACGCGGCCCGAGCGTCGCCCGTCTCCCGGGCGGCGCTCAGCGGAAGCGCAGCATCATCCACAATCCGCCCATGCTCAAGGCCATGCCGCCCAATTTGCCCAGCGAGGGCTGCTCGCGAAACAGCAGATAACCCAGCGGCAGCAGCACCAAGGCGGTCAACACATTGGAGCTGAGCGCCGCATAGCCCAGATTCCAGCCGGCGCGGTAGGCCAGCAGAAAACCCAGTTCAATACCGACGATGCCCGCCGCCACCCCCAGGCTGCTCCAATTCAACGCGCCCAGGCCGCGTTGGCCGCCGGCCGGCAGCCACCACATGCCCAGCAGGCACACCAGCATCGCCGCGCCATAGCTGACCGCCAGCGAGAAGAAGGGATCCGCCCCCGCCGGCACCTGCTTGATCGACAGGTGATAGACGATGGAGCCGACGACAGCCAATAGCAAAGCGGCGATAAACATGGTGAGAGCCTCGTTCAGGATATTGGCCCTCAGCCTAAACATTTCAGTCAGTTATAGGTAGACTGAAATTTCGTGGCATTGTTATAAGAAAACATTATGACCGATGATCTGGACACCACCTTGCTGCGCGCGCTGATCGCGGTGGCGCGCCACGGCAGCATCAACCGCGCCGCCGCCGCGCTGGGCCGCACCCAGCCGGCCTTGAGCCTGCAATTGCGCAAGCTGGAACAGCATTGCGGCCAGGTGCTGTTGCAGCGCTCGCCGCGCGGCGTCAGCCTGAACGCGGCGGGGCGACAACTGCTGCCCTACGCCGAACGCATCATCGGCCTGACCGAGCAAATGCGGCCGACGACGGCGCCCACCGCCGCGCGGCGCTGCCGAGTGGGCCTGATCGAGGATGTGATCAGCCGCCACCTGCCGCAGGTGCTGGCGGACTTCGCCGCCACCCAGCCACAATGGCAGCTGGAGGTGCGAGTGGCGCTGGAGCGGGAACTCAGCCCGGCTTTTCGCCAGGGAGAACTGGATTTGCTGATCGTCAATCCGCGCCAATGCGGGTTGGAGCAAACGCCGAGCTGGGTGCTGGAATACCCATTGCAATGGCTGGCGCGCGACGGCGTCAAACCGGAAGCGGAGATCATGCCCCTGGTGATGTTCGCCGCGCCCTGCAGCTGGCGCGACGCGATGCTGCGCGCCTTGCATCAAGTCGACCAGCCTTATCGCATCGTCTTCGAAAGCAGCAGCCAACTGGCGGTGCAGGCGGCGCTGGAAGCGGGCCTGGGCGTGGGCGCGCTGTTTCCCGACGCCATTTCCGAACGGCTGCTGCCCTTGCCGGAACACTGCCTGCCGCCGCTGCCGGCGGTGCCGCTGGCGCTTTACCGCCAGCGCGACGACGACGGGCTGGAACTGCTGTCCCGGCTGTTCTTCCGCGCGCTGGGCCAGTTCGCCGTCTAGGCTGGCTGCAGGCCGGCCAGCACCGCGCTTTCCCAGCCTATCAACTCCACTTTGCGCTCCGGCCCCCAGCGGTATTCGCCCAACACGCCCTCGGCGCGGATCACCCGATGGCAGGGAATCAGCCAGGCCACCGGATTGGCGCCCACCGCGCTGCCCACCGCGCGCGCGGCGCGCGGCCGCCCCAGCGCCGCGGCGATCTGGCCATAGCTGGCGAAAGCGCCGTAGGGAATCGACAACAGCGCGCGCCAGACCTGGATCTGAAAATTGCTGCCTTGCACCCGCAAGGCCAGCGGCGTCTGGCCATCGGCCTGCAAGGGTTCGAACATCGCGGCGGCCACCGCCGCGCCGCCGCCTGGGCGGTGCTTGAGCGCCGCATTCGGCCAGCGCTGGCGCAGCCAGGCGGCTGCTTCCATCTCATCGGCGACGAATTGCGCCGCGCACACGCCGCGCGCGGTGCGCGCCACCAACACCGGGCCGAAACGGCTGGCTTCCACGCTCCACTCCATGTCCAGGCCGGCGCCGCCGTTGCGGTATTCGCCCGGCGTCATCGCCTCCAGCGTCACGAACAGATCATGCAGCCGGCTGCCGCCGGACAAGCCCAGTTCGTGGGACAGCGACAGTACGCCCTGGCCATCCTTGAGCCGCGCCTTGGCCGCCTCGCAGGTCAGTTGCTGCAAAAAACGCTTGGGACTGACACCGGCCCAACGGGTGAACAAGCGCTGCAACCGCGATTCCGACAAATGCAGCGCGCCGGCCAGCTCCGCCAGCTCCGGCTGGCGGTCGGCATGAACCACCAGATAACGGATGGCGTCGCGGATGCGGCCGTAGTCGCGGTCGTCCTCGACCCAATCGCTGTGTTGTCGCATGGCGGGCTCCTCGTCTCTATCACAGGCCCAGCATAAGCAAATCGGGCCGCCGCAGCGACCCGATTCTTGCCGATTTTCGCGCCGGAGCCGGCGCCGCCCTTGAAGTCATATCGCATGCATTAATGAATATTGAATTTCCGACAAGGCCTGCGGCACGCGGATGAAGGAAAGCGGCATGCCCAGCAGGCGCGCCATATGGGATGTGGAAAACAGGCCGCACAACTCGTGATGGCCGCTGCCCGGATTCAGCTCCACCACCAGCGCGTGCTGACGTCCCATCTGCTTCATCGTCGCCACCATGTGACCGACGCTGGCGTGTTCAATATCCCCCAGGCTCAGCGCCTCCAGCTGCTTGCGCGGCGTCATCACGTCGCCGACGCCGATGTCCGCATAGTGCTTGCCATGCTCCTTCATGCACTGGATCGGCCGCTCGCCCAACAGGTCGGAAGCGGTGATCAGGCCGGTGAATTGCCCGTCGCCATCGTGGACGAACAATAAACGGATGCCGTGGCTGATCATGCGGTCGTGCGCTTCGCGCAGGCTGGCGCCCTGGTGGATGCCCACTGGGTTGACCACGCGCAGATCGGTCATCACTTCCAGCGCCGCGCTGTGCAGCGTGATCGGCGGGTGCGGGCGCTGGTCCAGCCGCACCAGGTCGGTGGTGGGCGGCAAGCTTATCGTGGGCAAAGCACTGTAGTTGGCTGACATGGTAGCTCCTTGTCTGGTCAGACAGCGGAGTCGACGCGGCGGCGCGCTTAGCGCCAGTCATTTCGACCGGTCCGCTCGGGATGTTTTCCGATGGCTTGAGCCGGCAGGGGCATGGCAGGGCTGACGCACGTCCGTCCCGGGCCGGCGGCCTCGGGGAGCCAGCGCGGCGCGCGGCTCTTGTTTGAAGAGTAGAAGACGCCGCGGCGGGCTGCGGCGGCGGAATGATTAATTTTTTCGAGAAGGTTTGCCGTTTTGTAGCGCGCGGCGGCGCTCAAGCCCGGTTCTCGCCGCCTGAAGCGGACAGCTTGCGGCGGAACAACTCCACCATGCGCACGCTGGCGCCGCGATGAGCGGCGCTGAAATCCAGGGCCGCCTGCCGCATCGCCCGATGGCTATCCCCATCGGCCAGCAATTCCGCCGCCGCGTCCATCAGCTCGGCGGCGCTGCCCACCTGGCGCGCGGCGCCGGCGGCCAGGGCCAAGGCGGCCGCCTGCTTGAAATTGAACACCGAGGGGCCGAACAACACCGGCACGCCGACGCTGGCTGGCTCGATCAGATTGTGGCAGCCCAGCGGCAGCAGGCTGCCGCCGACGAAGGCGAGATCGGCGCAGGCAAAGTAGGCGAACACCTCGCCCATGCTGTCGCCTATCCAGACCTGGGTGGCCGCGTCCAGCGGACCGCCGGCGCTGCGACGCTGCACGCGCAGGCCGCGCTCTTCGGCCAGCCGCGCCACTTCGCCGAAACGCTCGGGATGGCGCGGAATCAACACCAGCAAGGTATCGGCCAACCGCGGTGCCGCCTGCCAGGCATCCAGGATCAATGCTTCCTCGCCGTCACGGGTGCTGGCGCATACCAGCACGCGGCGTTGGCCTATCCAGGCTTTGAAGGTTTCCGCCAATTCCAGCTGCGCCGGCGGCGGTTGGATATCGTATTTGGTATTGCCGCAAACTTCGATATCGCCTGCGCCCAATTGACGCAGGCGCTCACCGTCTTCCGGCGTTTGCGCGGCCACCGCGCGCAGCTTGGCCAGCGCCGGCGCCACCAGACCCTTGATTTTCAAGTAACCATGCAGGGATTTTTCCGACAAACGGGCATTGGCGAGGAAAAGCGGAATGTTCTGCTCGGCGGCGGCATGGATCAGGTTAGGCCACAGCTCGGTTTCCATCAACACGCCCAGGCGCGGCTGGTAAGCGGCGAGAAAAGCTTGCACCGCCTGGGGATAATCGTAAGGCAGATAGCGGACCTCGGCATCCGGATACAGCTGCAGCGCGGTGGCGCGCCCGGTAGGCGTCATCTGCGTCATCAATAGCGGTGCGTCCGGCCAGGCCTGGCGCAAGGCGTCCACCACGGGCTGCGCGGCTCGGGTTTCCCCCACCGACACCGCATGGATCCAGATCGCCCCGGTCGCGCGCGGCCGCAGCTGGCTGCCGAAACGCTCATCCCAATGCTGCAGATAAGCCGGCGCCTTGCGCGCGCGCTTTTTCAGGTAATGACGCACCAGCGGCGTGGCCAGCTGCCAGGCCCAGGAATACAGGCGGCGTTGCCAATTCATGTCCAGTCCTTGCGCGCGAACAGCGCTTGCAGCACCGCATCCACCGACGGGCACTGACCGATATCGCCCAGATTGGTCGCCCACGGCGTTTCCACCACGCCGGTGGCGGCCGGATGAGTATCGGTGTAGATCGCCACCAACGGTACGTTCAAGGCATTGGCCAGATGGGTCAAGCCGGTGTCGACGCCGATCACCGCATTGGCGTGGCCGATCAGGCCGGCGGCCTCGGCCAGGCTCATCTTGGGCGCCACCACCGCGGCCGGCATCTGCGCGGCCAGGCGTTCGGCGCGTTCGCGTTCCCGCGGATTGCCCCAGGGCAGCACCATCACCAGGTCATGCTGCAAGGACAGGCGCTTGCCCAATTCCACCCAATGGCTTTCCGGCCACTCCTTGGACGCCTTGCTGGTAGCGTGCAGCAGCACCGCGTAGCGGCCGGACAACACCCAGCCGGGCCGCGCGCCGGCCGGCACGCCGAAACGCGGCTCGCCCTGCGGCTCGTAGCCGAACACGCGCGCGAACAACAGTCGGTTGCGCTCAATCGCCGACAGCGCCCAACTCACCTTATGGCGTTTATCGTAAAACAGGCTGGCCAGCGATTCGCGCGCGCTGCCCCAGGCGTAACCGGTCAACGGCGCCTTGGCCCAGCGCGCCGGCAAGGCGCTTTTCAACAAGCCCTGGCTGTCCACCACCAATTCCCAATGAGTCTCACGCAACTGGCGTCGCAATTCGCGGATCTCGCGCCAAGTGGACGGCAGCCACCAGCGTTTGCGCCAGCGCCGCCAGTTCAAGGCGATCACCCGGTCCACCGCCGGGTGCAAACGCGCGATGTCGGCAAAAGCTTCCTCAGCCAGCCAACTGACGCGGAAATTGGGGTAATGCGCTTTCAACTCGGAAATGGCGGGCCAGGTGTGGATAAGGTCGCCCATCGACGAGGTGCGCACGATCAGCACATTCATCATGGCGCGCATTGTACCCGAGCATGGCTGTGGTTAACCAAGTAAAATCCCTGCGACCAGTTTGTGGATAAATGGCTGTGGGTAACTGGCTCGATATTTATCCACATCTTGTGTTGTCGCAGCGCACCCAAACTATCCAAAGGCCATCAACAGGACAAGTTACTGAACCTTTTGATATTTTTCCGTCTTATCCACAGTAATGGCCGCCTATATCAGTTTCATCAATATAAAATTGCGTTAAAGAGTTATCGGTGCTGACAAACTGGTTTCACCTCAAAATTCACGCATGCACAGGCTCATGGGCACAACTGGAATCCAGCTTGTGGACAAGTGGAAACTTCAGCTAGACCGCAAATTTATCCACAGTTGTTCCGTCAGCAACACCTGTGGCAAGCAACAAGATTTCACTATCGGCAAACCAATGAAAACAAAGAAAAAAACATGGTTATCCACAGAAGTTGGCCTACTTCTACCAGTTTCTTCAAATTACATACGGGAAAACATATAACAAGATGCGTGCACGAATCAGCGCGGTGCTAATCACCAAGAATGCGCAAACCTTGCTGGAAAAATGCCTGGACAGCGTGGCTTTCGCCGATGAGATCGTGATTGTGGATTCCGGCAGCAGTGATAGGACATTGGCGATAGCTTCCGCCTATAAGGCCAAAGTTATCCACCAAGACTGGCTGGGATTCGGTCCGCAGAAGCAATTGGCGGTACAAGCCGCCAGCCACGACTGGGTGCTGTGTCTGGACGCCGATGAGTGGCTGTCTCCGGAATTGATCAATGAAATCAAAGCGCTGCTGGACAATCCACAAGCGCTGGCTTATCAATTTCCGCGCTGCAACCGTTTCATGGGTCGTTTCCTCAGACATGGCGAAGGTTATCCGGACTGGTCGCTGCGGCTGTTCCATCGCGGACACGCGCGTTGGTCCGACGACCTGGTGCATGAGTACGTGATCGCGGAAACGCCTGTGCACAAGCTGCGTCATGAGCTGATGCATGAGTCCGGCGAAGACATCGCCCGGTATCTGAACAAGCAGAACCGCTATACCAGCTTGCAGGCGGAGCAGCTGTTCCAGCGTGGAAAACATGTGGGCAGCGCCAAACTTATCCTCAGTCCGCTGCTGCGCTTCGTGAAGTTCTACGTTTTCCGCCGTGGTTTTCTCGATGGCATCCCCGGCTTGGTCCACATCGTCATCGGTTGTTTCAACAGCTACATCAAGTATGCAAAGCTGATCGAGCTGCGCCGGCGGACAAACAAATAGCCGGCTTGCCTCCGCTCCGGCCTTGTGCTGACAATGTCATTTCCTAGAAGCAACTGGGCGAAGACAGATGGTGGAAATCAGGACAATGCGGACGGAGGACGCCGTGGCGGTGGCGCGGCTATGCCTGGATCTGGGTTACGAGGCGACGGAGGCGGAGATCCGCGAGCGATTCGCCAGACTGTCGACCCTGGAAGACAACCAGGCGTGGGTGGCGTTATCGGAAGGGGCCGTGGCCGGCTGGGTGCATTGCCGCGGCGTGCATCAGCTGCAAGGGCCGTCGGCGATAGAGATCGTCGGCATCGTGGTCAGCCCGGCCTGTCAGGGCCAGGGTTTGGGGCGACGTTTGTTGAGCGCTTGCCAAGACTGGGCGCGGCAACGCGGTTATCAGCGCATTCGGCTGCGTTCCAGCATCCATCGCGTCGAAGCCCACGCCTTCTATCGCCATCTCGGTTATCAACAACTGAAGACCAGCCATAGCTTTGCGCTGGAATTGAGCGATGAAGCAGGCCAGCCTTGAGCTTTATCCACAGGAGCAAGCACCGGTGATGGTTTTTCCCGTGCCATTGCGGCCTGGCGACCGCGTCGCCGTCACCGCTTTTTCCTCAGGAGTGCCGGCGCTGCTGCATCAGCAGCTGGATCTCGCCTTGCAATGCTTGCGCGATCAGGGCTGGCAGGTGGTGGAGGGCGCTTGCCTGCGCGGGGAATTTCAGGACGCCAGCGCGCCGGCCGCCGAGCGGCTGGCGGAGTTGAATCACTTCCTGTTCGATCCGACGATACGCGCCATCTTGCCGCCCTGGGGCGGGGAGCGCGCGATCGAGCTGCTGGCCGGCATAGACTTCGCCGCGCTGGCGCGGCTGCCGCCGAAATGGCTGGCTGGTTTCTCCGATGTTTCCACGCTGGCCGTGCCGTTGACCTTGCTGTCCGGCTGGGCGACGCTGCACGGGCCCAATCTGTTCGATCTGGGCGATCCGCGGCGGCAGGAGGAGAATTCAGCGCTGCTGCATGCGTTGCACCATGGTTTGCCGCCGTCTCAGAGCCGCTACAGCGCGTTTTGGCGCTGGGACGCTCCGGGAGAGCGGTATCCGACCACGCTGCGCGTGTTGGGCGCGCAAACGGCCCTTATGGCCGGCCGACTGATCGGCGGCTGCCTGGACACGCTGAGCCGGCTGCAGGGCAGCCCTTATTTTGATTTGCATGCGTTTAAACGGGAACCAACGCTGCTGTACCTGGAAAACTGCGAGATGAGGCCGTGCGAGCTGCTGCGCGCCTTGCACGGCCTGCGCCTGTCCGGCGTGCTGGATGGTTTGAGCGGCTTGATCCTGGGACGCAGCAGCGGGCCGGACGCCGCCGACACCAATGCGCTGACTTACCGGCTGGCGCTGGAAACCGTCTTGAGCGGCCTGCCTTACCCGGTGGTGGTGGATGCCGATATCGGCCATGTGCCGCCGCAATGGACCCTGATGAACGGCGCCTGGGCCGAACTGGAAGTGGACGCGGGCCAGGCGACGCTGCGTTTCGAGAAAGGATGCGCATGAGCTGGCAATACCGTTTGGCTGGCGCGGCGGATGTGGACGCGCTGCGGAAACTGATCATGGAACACGGACCCAATCCGTGGAACTGGCTGCCGGAGGAGGGCGTGGAGCGTAGCTTGCGCCAGGTGGCGGATGGGGAAGCCTGGGCGGCCCTGTTCGAGCGTGACGGCCTGTTGGGCGGCGCCATCCTGTACCGGATGCACGATGCTTTTCCCCAGCATCGGCCGGCTGGTGTCGCCACGGAGGCCGCCGGCTACATCATGGAAGCGGTGGTGCGCCGCGATCAGGCCGGGCAGGGGTTGGGCAGCCTGTTGCTGGGCCAGGCCTGCGAGGACCTGGCCGCGCGCGGCGCGCGCTGGGTGGTGGCGGACCGCCACGAGGAAAACGCCGCGTCCGGCGGCATGATGCGCAAAGCCGGTTTCGTCGAACTGGCCAGTTTCGACGACGCGGAGCGCCGCGCCAGCGGCAGCCGCCGCAGCACGGTATGCGGACGCTTGCTGGGCTGAGCGCTTAGAACCTGTTTTCGCCTTGTCTCGCCTTAGCTCGCGAGATCGTAAACACGTTCTTAAGACCCGCTAACAAAACCCCTGATCCTGCGTTGTGCCTCCTTGGCGTACGACTGGTACTGCCTGCGTTGGCGCGCCTTGGCTCAGGTTCTCCGCGAGGTGTTGTTCGCGGCTCTAAATGCCGTCGTCGGCCGGCAATGCCGCCGGCGGCGCCGGCAAGCGGGTCAGCAGGATCTTGTCGACCCGGGTCTTGTCCATGTCCACCACCTCGAAGCCGAAGCCGTTCCAGTCGAAGCGGTCGGTGACGCACGGCACTCGGCCCAGTTGGAACATCACCACGCCGCCCAGGGTATGGATATTGCCGCCGGCTTCGCCCGGCAGCGCTTCGGCGATGTCGAAAAACTCCTTGAAACGGTCCAGCGACAGCATGCCGTCTATCAGCCAACTGCCATCCTCGCGCTGCGCGATCTCGTCCTCATCGGCGCTGATCGCCGGCATATCGCCGACGATGGCTTCAAGCACGTCGTTCATCGTCACCAGGCCTTCCAGCTCGCCGTATTCGTCCACCACCAGCGCCATATGGTGGCGGGTCTGCTTGAATTGCTCCAGCAACTGCATCAGGGTGACGTTGGCGGGCACGTAGAGCGGCTGCGCCAATTCGGCGGCGATATCGGGCTGCTCGCCGGCCAGCAGCCTGTCCAGCACCCGCTTGGCGTGCAATACGCCGACGATCTGCTCCACGCTGCCGCGGCAAACCGGGAAGTGATTGAAATGATGGTTCTGCAGCACGTCGTGGTTGAGCGCGGGCGGATCGTCCAGGTCCAGCGCCACGATATCCTTGCGCGGCGTCATCGCCGCGGCCACCTTGCGGTTGTCCAGCCTGAAGATATTGGTCACCAGCTCCTGCTCGGCGCGGTCGAACACGCCTTCATCGGCGCCTTGCTCCATCAGCACCCGGATTTCCTCCTCGGTGATGGACGGATCGCTGCTCTTCTTGGCGCCCAAGAGCCGCAGCAGGCCGTCGGTGCTGTGGCTCAGCGCTTTCACCAGCGGAGAACTGAGCCGCGACAGCAGCAGCATCGGTCGCGCCAGCGTGGTGGCCACCGCTTCCGGGTTCAGCAAGGCCAGCCGTTTGGGCACGAGTTCACCGAAGATCAGCGATAACAGCGTGATGATGAATACCATCAAGGCCACTGACAGTGGCTTGCTGTATGGCGCTAGCAAGGGGATGTCCTGCAAGAGCCAGCGCAGCTGTTCGGACAGCGCCGCCTCGCCGTAGACGCCGGACAGAATGCTGATGGAGGTGATGCCTATCTGCACCGTGGACAGGAAGCGGCTGGGATCGTTGGCCAGTTTCAGCGCGGCCTGGGCGCCGCGTTGGCCGTCATCGGCGCGTTGCAGCAGCCGGACTTTGCGGGAGGAAACGATGGCGATCTCCGCCATCGCGAACAGGCCGTTGAGCAGGATCAGGCACAGCAGGACGAGGATTTCCACGGGCGGACACGGGATAGAGACTGGAGCCCTAGCTTAGGCCATGGCGGCGCGGCGGAAAAGAGCCTATCGGGCAGGAGGCGGCGCAGGGAGCGCCGCCGGCCGGGTTCAAAACAGGCTGTTCTGCGGCGCCGGCGCGCCCCATTGTATGGTGCCGCGGCCGCGCGACAGCAGCCAGGCATTGACTTGGGAGAAGTGGCGGCAGCCGTGGAAGCCGCGGCTGGCGGAGAGCGGCGACGGATGCGCGGCGTTCAGCACCAGATGGCGCGAGGCGTCGATGCGCTCGGCCTTGGTCTTGGCCCAATTGCCCCACAGCAGGAACACGCAGCCCGGGCTGTGCGCGTTGACCGCGTCGATCAGCGCGTCGCTGACGCTTTGCCAGCCCAGCTTGCCATGGCTGCCGGCCTGGTCCTTTTCCACGGTGAACACGCTGTTGAGCAAGAGCACGCCTTGCTGCGCCCAATGGCTCAGGTCGCCGCTATTGGGCACGCCGCAACTCAGGTCCGCCGCCAGTTCCTTGTACAGATTGCGCAGGCTGGGCGGCACTCGCACGCCGGCCGGCACCGAGAACGACAGGCCCATCGCCTCGCCGTCGCCGTGATAGGGGTCTTGGCCCAGGATCACCACGCGCACATCGGCCGGAGCGGTGAAGGTCAGCGCGTTGAAGGTCAGCGCCGCTGGCGGGAATATGGTTTTGCCCTGTTGCTGCTGGGCTTGCAGTTCGCGGTCGATGGCCGCTAATTGCCGCTGTATTTCCGGTGTTGACAACACTTGTTCCCAGGCGGGATGGATGCGGGCAATGGCGGGGGACAGGTAGGACAATGCTTGCATAAAAAAACTCTGCTTCTTGCTATCTGAAGGGATTTGGAACCCGGCGCGCCGGCTTTGTTCCATGAAAAAGCCGTTCCCGCGGGAACGGCCGGCAATGCTGGCGGATGGCTGGTGTTTCAATAACGCGCCATTTGCGGGTCCACTTCCGCGGCCCAGGCTTCCACGCCGCCGGCCAGGCTCAGCACCTGCTCGAAGCCGGCGTCCAGCAGGAAGCGCGCCACGTGGGCGCTGCGCACGCCATGGTGGCAGATCACCACGATGGGCGTGTCCGGCAGCTCGCTCATGCGCAGCGGGATCAGGTTCATCGGGATGTGCAGCGAGCCGGGAATCATGCACAGCTGCACTTCCCATGCTTCGCGCACATCCAGCAGCAGCGGCGGCTCGGCGCTGTTGTCGGCCAGCGCCGCGGCCAGATCGCGGGCGCGGATTTCCTGGACCATCAAAACGCGAAGCGCTCCGGCTCTACCGCTTCCGCCTTGGCCAGGCGGCCGATACAGGTTTCGAACAGGCCGGTTTCGCTGAAGCTGGTTTCGGTTTCGCGCTTGATCAGCTTGCAGGTCATCACCGGCAGGTCGCCCACCACCATGATCAGGCGGCCGCCCACGGCCAGCTGGTCTTTCAGTTCCTGCGGCACCACCGGCAGCGAGCCGCCGACCACGATCACATCGAACGGCGCTTGTTGCGGCAGGCCCAGCACGCCGTCGCCCGCCACCAGGGTGACATTGACGATGCCGGCCTGTTTCAGGTTGGCGGCCGCGGTCTCGCGCTGGGCGGCGTCGATCTCCACGCTGTAGACATGCTGGCCCAGCTTGGCCAGCAGCGCGGTCAGATAGCCGCTGCCGGTGCCGATTTCCAGGATCTTGTCCTGGGCCTGGATGGCGGCGTCCTGCGCCAGGCGCGCTTCCATTTTCGGCTGCAGCATGAAGCTGCCATTGGGCAGCGGCAGCTCGGTGTCGACAAAGGCCAGGCTGCGTTTGTCGGCGGCGACGAACTGTTCGCGTTTCACGTGAAACAGCAGGTCCAGCACGTTCGTGTCAAGTACGTCCCACGGACGAATCTGCTGCTCGACCATGTTGAAACGGGCATTCTCAAAATCCATCAGCTCACTCCGGAGGGGCTTGCCGCCACGGGAAAAAAGCGGCGGCGTGTCATGACGATAACTTGCGATTATCCCACATTTGCCGTACCTTCACAGCATCGCTAGGGGTCCTGCGCGGCGGTCGGCAAGATGGTCCATATCCTTGAAAGGATAGGATAATCGTTAAAGATTGTTGCGCGGGTGAGAAACACCCTTGGAACCTGACCCGGATAATACCGGCGTAGGGAAGCGCAACTTGCTGGCGGGCCGTTTTAATCGCAATGAAACCGTCCGCAGCCCGCCCAAGCGGCGGATCGCTCCTTGCGCCATTCATCGACCAGGAGAACCGCCCGATGAACGCGCCCGCAACACCCAAGCCCTCCATGGTGGTGGACACCGCCGCCATCCAGCCCTTGCCGAATTCCCGCAAGATCCACGTCGCCGGCAGCCGGCCGGACATCCGCGTGCCGATGCGCGAGATCAGCCAGAGCGACACGCCCACCCAGTTTGGCGGCGAGGCCAACCCGCCCATCACCGTTTACGACACCAGCGGCCCGTATACCGATCCAGCCGCGCGCATCGACATCCAGAGCGGCCTGGCGCCGCTGCGCGCCGGCTGGATCGCCGAGCGCGGCGACTGTGAGCAGCTGGCCGGCCTGTCCAGCGAGTACGGCCGCGCCCGCGAGGCCGATCCCAAGCTGGCCGAGTTGCGTTTCAACCTGACGCGTCAGCCGCGACGCGCGTTGCCGGGCCGCAATGTCAGCCAGATGCATTACGCGCGCCGCGGCATCGTCACGCCGGAAATGGAGTTCGTCGCCATCCGCGAAAGCCTGCGCCGCCGCGAATACCTGGACTCGCTGCGCGCCGCCGGCGGCAAGAACAGCAAGTTGGCGGAACTGATGACGCGCCAGCATCCGGGCCAGGCTTACGGCGCGGCGCTGCCGGAGGAGATCACGCCGGAATTCGTGCGCGCCGAGATCGCCGCCGGCCGCGCCATCCTGCCGGCCAACATCAATCACCCTGAATCCGAGCCCATGATCATAGGCCGCAATTTCCTGGTCAAAATCAACGGAAACATCGGCAATAGCGCGGTAACATCTTCGATCAGCGAAGAAGTTGACAAGATGACCTGGGGCATACGCTGGGGCGCCGACACCATCATGGACCTGTCCACCGGTAAGAACATCCATGAAACCCGCGAATGGATCATCCGCAATTCGCCGGTGCCGATCGGCACCGTGCCGATCTACCAGGCGCTGGAAAAAGTAGGCGGCAAGGCCGAGGACCTGAACTGGGAAATCTTCCGCGACACCTTGATCGAGCAGGCCGAGCAGGGCGTCGATTACTTCACCATCCACGCCGGGGTATTGCTGCGCTATGTGCCGATGACCGCCGGCCGCATGACCGGCATCGTCTCGCGCGGCGGCTCCATCATGGCCAAATGGTGTCTGGCCCATCACCGCGAAAACTTCCTCTACACCCATTTCGAGGATATCTGCGAAATCATGAAGGCTTACGACGTGGCTTTCAGCCTGGGCGACGGCCTGCGGCCGGGCAGCGTCTGGGACGCCAACGACGAGGCGCAGCTGTCGGAGTTGGAGACTCTGGGCGAACTGACCGAGATCGCCTGGAAGCATGATGTGCAGGTGATGATCGAAGGCCCCGGCCATGTGCCCATGCAGTTGATCAAGGAAAACATGGACAAGGAGCTGGAGTGGTGCCGCGAAGCGCCGTTCTACACCCTGGGGCCGCTGACCACCGACATCGCGCCTGGCTACGATCACATCACCTCGGCGATAGGTGCGGCGCAGATAGGCTGGTACGGCACCGCGATGCTGTGCTACGTCACCCAGAAGGAACACCTGGGCCTGCCGGACAAGAACGACGTCAAGGAAGGCATCATCACCTACAAGCTGGCCGCGCACGCGGCCGACCTGGCCAAGGGCCATCCCGGCGCGCAGATCCGCGACAACGCGCTGTCCAAGGCGCGTTTCGAATTCCGCTGGGAAGACCAGTTCAACCTGGGCCTGGATCCGGACAAGGCGCGCGCCTTCCACGACGAAACCCTGCCCAAGGACAGCGCCAAGGTTGCGCATTTCTGCAGCATGTGCGGCCCGCATTTCTGCAGCATGAAGATCACCCAGGACGTGCGCGAATACGCGGCCAAGCAGGGGATCAGCGATCAGGACGCCTTGACCCAGGGCATGCAGACCAAATCGGTGGAGTTTTTGAAGGGCGGCTCCAAGCTCTACGACAAGGTGTGAGCCCGTAGTCAGCTAAAACGGCGGCTTTGGCCGCCGTTTTGCCTGCCGCAAGGCCGGCTGCGCCGCCGCCGATTCGGGGCTATCATCAGACATCCCTTCACAGGAGAAGCGTCATGGACACCAGCACGCATTCCTTGTCCGGCCTGTTCCGCCAACTGGGCCTGGCCGATGAACCCGCCGCTATCCGCGCCTTTATCGCCAGCCATCCCTTGCCGCATGGCGCCGCGCTGGCCGATGCGCCGTTCTGGACGCCGGCGCAAGCCGACTTCCTGCGCCAGGCCTTGGCCGAGGACGCGGACTGGAGCGAGGAGGTGGATGAGCTGGCGGTGTTGTTGCAGGCGGTTTAGAAACCGCAACAGCAGCGCATTGCCGGCGCGCAGTGGATCAAACTAGCGCTTCAGCGCGCGCAGCAGCCCCCGCACCGTATTGGCGGCATTGTCGGCGGCGATCTGCATGAAGGTGTCCATTTCATTGGCGTGCTCGCTGCCGCCGGCCAGATCGGACAGGCTGCGGAAGGCGATGAAGGGCACGCGGTTGGCGTGCGCCACCTGGGCCACCGCCGCGGTTTCCATATCCACTACCTGGGCCTGGTAGGTCTTGGCCAGGTAATCGCGGTAGCCGGCATTGTCCATGAAGATGGGGCCGGACAGGCCGTTGCCGCCGGCGACGATGCGCGGCGGCGCGGATAGGCAGCGCTGGGCGGCGTCGCAACGGCGCAGGGTATCGGCCGGCAAGCCCTTGGCCAGTTGCAGCAAGCCCGGGTCCACCTCGAACCAGAAGCGGGTTTCGCTGCCGCCGTCGGCGGTGGCCAGCTTGATGTCGCGCGGGTGGATCATGCCGTAGTTGGCGCGCGCGGCCGGGTCCGCGTACGGTGGCGGCGCGTAGCGGCCGGGCGCGGTTTCGCGCGCGTAGATCGCTTCGGCGTAATTGCCCCAGCGCCGCGGCACCGCCACGTCGCCGATGCGCAATTGGTCGTCCACGCCGCCGGCGATGCCGCTGAACACGATGCGGCGCACATTGAAGCGGTCCAGCGCCAGCTGGGTGTTCATCGCCGCATTGCTCATGCTCACTCCGCTCATGAACAGCAGCACCGGTTGGCCTTCCAGCCGCGCGGTGGTGAAACGCACGCCGTTGACCAGGTGTTCGCGTTTGTCGGCGGCCTGCTTCAGCAGCAGGGTTTCTTCCGGGCCGAAGGCAGAAACCACGGCGGTGCGCGCCGTGGCGTCAAGGACGGGCGCCGCTGGCGCGGCGGCGCTGAGCGCCAGCAGCGCGCAAGCGCTTGCAAGCTTGAATGATGGCATGCGGAAAATCCTGGTGGAGAAGATATCGCGCCATGATAAACGCTTTCCCCGCCGCTGCAGCGCCGGCATGCGCATGGCCATCCAAGAACGTGTTTACGATGTCAGCAAGTATCGGAATGCCGGACGGGCGCTTAAGCCCGAGACTGAAATCCCCGCGACGCGAGGCGCTTGGCCGGCGCGCGGGCTTTTCATTCTCGGGAGGATATCCAATGGCAGCATTGAGCAATAAAACCGCCATCATCACCGGCGCCAGTTCCGGCATCGGCCTGGAAGCGGCCAGGCTGTTCGCGCGCGAAGGCGCGCGGGTGGTGCTGGTGGCGCGACGCGCGGCGGCGCTGGACCGGCTGGTGTCGGAAATCGTGGCCGACGGCGGCCAGGCGGCGGCGCTGGCCGGCGATCTTACTTCGGAGGAATGCGCGCGGGCGGCGGTGGAGCTGGCGCTGGACCGATTCGGCGGCCTGGATATCGCCTTCAACAACGCCGGCAGCCTGGGCGCGCTGGGCAGCCTGGACCAGGTGTCGCTGGAGAGCTGGCGCGCGACGCTGGACAGCAATCTGAGCAGCGCCTTCCTCTGCGCCAAGCATCAGTTGCCGGCCTTGCTGCGCGGGGGCGGCGGTTCGATGATCTTCACCTCGTCCTTTGTCGGCCACGCCATCGGCTTTCCCGGCATGGCGGCTTACGCGGCCAGCAAGGCCGGCCTGGTGGGGCTGGCGCGCACGCTGGCGGCGGAATACGGTGCCCGAGGCCTGCGCGTCAACGCTCTGCTGCCGGGCGGCACCGACACCGAGATGGGCCGCGCCGCGGCGGCGACGCCGCAGCAGCGCGAAATGGTGGCCAGCCTGCACGCGCTCAAGCGCATGGCCGCGCCGGAGGAGATCGCGCGCGCGGCCTTGTTCCTGGCGTCGGACGCGTCCAGCTTCGTCACCGGCACCACCTTGTTCGTCGATGGCGGCGTGTCCATCGGCAAGCTGTGATCAGAAGCGCGCCACCATCTTGCGCTTCACCGTGTAATCCGGGCGCAGGCTGGCCTCGCTGTCCATGAAATAGCGATTGCTGTCCAGCAGGAAATGCGGGTCGTTCAATTCTTCGGGATCGGCCCAGTCGCACAGCAGGTGATAGAGCGCCTGCGCGCTGTGGCAGCGTTCCAGCGCCTGGCGGAACGGCCGTTCCGCGAACATGCGCGCGCAGCTGGCCAGCAGGTGCAGATGGGCCTCGCGGCTTTGCCGCGGCAGGAGCAGCACCAGCGCGGTGTGCACCGGCTGCTGGTCGGGCGCGTCGAAGGCGATGGGGGTTTGCAGCCGCAGCAGCAGCGCGCGGGCTTCCTCCAGGCCGTCGATGCGGGCGTGAGGCAGCGCCAGGCCGTGGCCGAGCGCGGTGCTGCCGCCCTGTTCGCGCTCGCGCAGCGCGGCGGCCAGCGTCGGGCGGTGCAGCGCGTGGCGCTGCGCCAGTTGGAACGCCGCGCGTTCCAGCAATTCGGTTTTATCGGCCAGGGTTTGATTGAGCAGGATGTCTTGCGGGCCGCAGAGGTCGGGCAGGGTGAGCATGGCGGATTTCTCCTTTGGCTAGGGGGCGACCTCATCCTAGTCAGCGGGGGCTAAAGATCCGCTAAAGAAAGCGCGCGGCGGCGTAAAAATGCCGCCAATGCGCGCTGCTGGATTGCCGTGGTTTATTTCTGTTCCGGCTGGGCTTTCTGCTCTTGCGCCTTCAGCGCGCCTTTGACGGCGGAGGCCTGTTCCTTCAGCTTGTCCACCTGCTCTTTCAGCTCCGGGCTCAGCGCGGCGGCCGCGGCGCCGGCCTGCTTGGCCGCGCCGATGGCGGCGCTGGCTTGTTCCTTGAGTTGGCCCAGCGGGGCGCTGCTGTCCTGCAGCGAGTTATGCACGGTGCCGATGGCGCTGGAAGCGGATTCCTGCAATTGGGTGGTCTGTTTCTCGCTGCAAGCGGCCAGGGCCAGGGTGGATGCGACGGCGATCATAAGCGTGGCGCGCATGGGGGTGTCCTCATCATCGGGGGAAAATGCTTTATTGAGCGGCGGCGGGCCGGCTAAGTTCCGGCAGTGGTTCCCGGCGGCGTGGTCAAGTGGTTCTTATGACGCTGCGCTGGTTTGGCGACAATGGCGTTTTTCAGGCGAATCAGGAGATAAGCATGAGCAATACGCTGAGCATACGTCCGCTGCGGGACGGGGATTTCGACGCTTGGCTGCCGTTGTGGCGCGGCTATCAGGATTTTTACCGGGTGGAACTGGATGAGGCCGCGGTTCAGGGCGCCTGGCGGCGTTTCCTGCTGCCTGAGCACGCGATGCGCGGCTGGCTGGCCTGGGACGGCGAACGCGCGGTGGGACTGGTGCACATCGTGTTGCATCCCAGCAGCTGGACCTTGGGCGATTACTGTTATTTGCAGGATCTGTTCGTGGCCCAGGATTGCCGCGGCCTGGGCGCCGGCCGGCGCCTGATCGAATCGGTGTGCGAATGGGCGCGGCAGCGGGAGTGTTCGCGAGTGTATTGGCACACCCATGAAACCAACGCCACCGCGCGGCGGCTCTACGACCAGGTGGCGGAAAACGCTGGCTTCATTCAGTACCGCAAGCTGCTGACGCCGCTCTAGGCCATCAGTTCGGCCGCCAGATTTCCCGGCGCGCGCGCCACATGCAGCCGCGGCGCGCCGTGCCAGTCCGCCAGCTTTTGCAGCGCGGCCTTGAGATCGGCGCTTAGCCGCGCGCTGTGGCGCACGCCGGCTTCCAGATAGAGCGCCTTGACTTCGAACAGGCCTTGGGCGCGATGGGCCTTGGCGTCCAGCCGGCCCACCAGCTTGCCGCGGTTGAGAATGGGCAACACGAAGTAGCCGTACTGGCGCTTGGGCGCCGGGGTATAGCATTCGATGCGGTAGTCGAAGTCGAATAGTTCCGATGCGCGCTTGCGGTCCCAAACCAGCGGATCGAACGGCGACAGAATGGCGGTGGCGCTGGCCTTGAGCTCGCCGGCGGCGACTTGCTCCAGCTGCGGCGCCAGGCCGGCATCGATGAACACATCGTGTTGCCAGCCATCGATGCGCGCCGGGATCAGTTCGCCGGCATCGGCCAGCTGGTGCAGCATGGCGTCGTAGCGGCCGCGCTTGAGCCGATAGTAATCGGCCACCCAGCCGGCCTTGACCACGCCCAGCGCGCGGCAGCTATTGCGCAGCATCCGCCATTGCGCCTGCTCCGCCGTCGGCAGATCGCGCGCGTCGTCCCAGCCGGGCAGCACTCGTTCCGCCAGATCGTAGACGCGCTGGAAATTGCGCCTTTCCTTCACCATGACCCGGCCCAGCGTGAACAACACCTCCAGATGGCGCTTTTCCGGTTTCCAGTCCCACCAGCCGCCGCCCTTGCCGTCCTTGCGCTCGAAATCCGCCGAGCGCACCGGGCCGTTGGCGCGTATGCCTTCGATCAAGGCGTCGATGTCGGCGCGGTGTTGTTCCAGCCAGCGCGGCGGGTTTTTCCAGCCCATCGCGTCCGGGTTCAGCATGCGGTGACGCAGCAGACCGTAGTCTTCCGTCGGCACGAAGCAGGCTTCGTGCGCCCAGTATTCGAACACGCTGCCCTCGGCCAGCAATTGATCCAGCCAGGCGGTGTCGTAGCGGCCCAGGCGGCTGTGCAGCACCAGATAAGGACTGCGCGCCACCACGTGTATGGTGTCGATCTGCAATAGCGCCATGCGGCGGATGGCGGCCAACACATCGGCCTTGTCCGCCTTGCGGCGCGGCGGGGTCAGCAGGCCCTGGGCCGCCAGTTGCAGGTGGCGGGCCTGCTGCAGGGATAGATGGAGGCTGGACATGTCATGGTCATGATCGGAAGCGATGAAGGACTATATCAAATCCTTGCGCCGGCTTGCGCGGCGATTCAGGGCTTGTGGCCGCGGCTGGAGAAAAACTGCTTGATCAGCTGTTGATAACTGCCGTCCTCGCGCATTTTCTCCAGCGCCTGATTGAAGCGCTGCAGCAGGGGCAGTTGCGGCGAGGCCTTGTTGATGGCGAGATAAGTGGCCTTGCTGGCCAGGATGACCGGCGCGACAGCCAGGCCGGCATAGGCGCCGCTCTGCAGCTTGGCGTCTATGCCTTCCTGCAGCATCAGCACCGCGTCCAGATTGCCGCGCAGCAAGAGCTGCAGGTTCTGCGCGTCGGAATCGCCATCGTAGGCCTTGAAGAGCCGTTCGGCGCGGGCATTGTCGAACTCGTCGCCATAACTCCAGCCGGCCATCACGCCGATGCGCTTATGGTCCAGATCCGGCAGGCCGCGGAAGTCGAGCGGATGCTGACGGAGGTAAACCACCACCACGTGCTCCTGGTACAGCGGCAGGCTGAAGTCGTAGCGCTGCGCGCGGCTGGCGGTCTTGTAGATGCCGGCCGCCGCCATCGCGCTGCGGTCAAGCTCGAACATCGCGCGGCGCCAGGCCAGCGCCCGCAGCCCGCAAGCCATGCCGGCCCGGTCGCAGACGGCGCTGACCAGCAGCGGATACAGGCCGTCTATCTTGTCGTGTTCCTGGTACATGAACGGCGGCGCATTGGCGTCCACCGCCACGGTGAGGACGTCGCCGTCCTGCGCGCGGCAGGGCGCGGACAGGCTGGCGCCAAGCAGCAGGACCAGGCCGAGGCGGCGGATGCTAGCGATCATCGAGGCGAATCCGGAACACGCTGATCAGCTAAGCATAGTCGCTGTCGGCGACGGGAAAACAAAAACGGAACCGTGAGGTTCCGTTGGTTTTGCCGATTAACTCGAACTCAAGGGTAGACGATGCGCAGCAAATTGGTGGTGCCCGGCGTGCCGAACGGCACCCCGGCGATGATCACCATCGGTTTGCCATGTTCCGCCAGGCCCAGCTTGGTGGCGGCGAAAGTGGTTTTCACCACCATGTCTTCCAGGTTTTCCGCGTCCGGACCGTTATAGGCGACCACGCCCCAGACCAGGGTCAGCCGGCGCGCGGTGTCCAGTCGCGGCGAGATGCCGAGTATGGGGGTGTGCGGGCGTTCGCGCGCCAGCCGCAGGCAGGTGGAGCCGCTGGTGGTGAAGGCCGCGGACACGGTGACCGGCAGCAGCGAGCCCACTTTGCGCACACAGGCGGCGATGGCGTCGGCGCGGTCCGGCGCGTCGGCGGCGCTGTAATCCAGCGCCATCACCCGGCGGTAGTCCGGCGCGCTTTCCACGCGGCGGATCACCCGGTCCATGATGCGCACCGCTTCCAGCGGGAACTGGCCGGCGGCGGTTTCCGCCGACAGCATCACCGCGTCGGCGCCTTCGTAAACCGCGGTGGCCACGTCGTTGGCCTCGGCGCGGGTGGGGGTGGGCGCGGTGATCATCGATTCCAGCATCTGGGTGGCGACAATGACCGGGCGGCCCAGGTGGCGGCACTGATGGACGATGCGGCGTTGCACCACCGGCACGTCTTCCGGCGGCAGCTCCACGCCCAGATCGCCGCGCGCCACCATTACCGCGTCGGCCAGTTCGGTGATGGCGTCCAGTTCGTCCACCGCCGATGGTTTTTCGATCTTGACCACGATGCCCAGTTTCTGGCCCACCAGTTCGCGCAGTTCGCGCACATCGTTGGCGGTCTGCACGAAGGACAGCGCCAGCCAGTCCGCGCCTTCCTTCAGCGCGAATTCGGCGTCCAGCCGGTCTTTATCGGTGATCGCGGACAGCGGCAGAATGGTTTGCGGCAGATTGAAGCCCTTGCGGCTGGACAGCTCGCCGCCCACTTCCACCCGGGTGGCGATGCGGCGCGCTTCCACTTGTTCCACGTGGAACGCCAGCTTGCCGTCGTTGACCAGGATGCGATGGCCGGGCTTGAGCGCGGCGAAGGCTTCCGGATGCGGCAGGCTGGCGCGTTGCGTATCGCCGTCCACCTCGTCCAGCACGAAATCAAAGGTGTCGCCGGTATTCACCGTCACCGGCGCGGCGAACTGGCCGATGCGCAGCTTGGGGCCCTGCAGATCCACCAGCACGCCCAGCGGCCGGCCGACGGCGGCTTCGGCCGCGCGGATGGAGGCCAGACGCGCGCGATGGTCGTCATGGTTGCCGTGACTCATATTGAGGCGGAACACGTTCACGCCGGAGCGCGCCAGTTCCAGGATGATTTCGGGCGTGCTGGACGCCGGGCCCAGCGTGGCGAGGATTTTGGTATTGCGAAGCATGACAGTCCTTTGTGCCCGGTCCGGCCGCGGCATTGCGCGCGGGCGGGCATGGGCGGTGTTGATTGTGCCAATCACATCCGTGTGTCTTCCATCGAGACTGCGCCGTGCTTGATGGAGTGTTTGTCATGCTGCCACAGTCGGACTGTAGCGGCTTGACTACGTAAGGCCGGCGACGCCACGAGCCGGCAAATGCGCGGCGGTTGTGTGAATCCCGCCACGACGGCCGGGTAAATGTTCGTTTTTTGCGCGTTTTGCCAAGCGTGGCCACGTGGCGGCTAAGCTGCCGAAAACCTCGTCCCTAGCGGTGTTGGGGGCGAGGACAGGATATTTTATCTCCAGATAAAGACAAAAACTTTGTTGCAACACAGAGTCAGTGGAAAATCATGGCTGCCAATGCGCTGCAACATAGGGATTTTGCTCGATAACTTGCTGAAGCGGCACCATTTGTAGTGGGGCGCTACAGCGGCTAAACCCTTGTCTTTATTGCTTTGCAACATTAATTGAGGCAGAGCGGAAAGTCGCAGTATTAAGATTTTTTTACGAAGAACGATTGACAAGCTTTTGGCTGGGCCTAGAATGGCTCGAAAATAAAACGAACGTCATAAGTACAAAAAGAAACATTATCAATACCTTGAGCGATGGAGCACGGCGCCTTGCCGGCATCCGTCGCCGCTGGCAACGAACGAACATTCAGACATTAGGCCGCCCATCGGCTGAACAGGAGAAACCCCATGCAGGATCAATTCGTGTTGGCCTTGGATCAAGGCACCACCAGTTCTCGCGCCATTTTGTTCAATCGCAGCGGCGACATCGTGTCGCTGGCGCAGAAGGAGTTCCGCCAGATCTACCCGCAGCCGGGCTGGGTGGAACATGATCCGCAGGAAATCTGGGGCGGCCAGGTGGGCGTGGCGGCCGAGGCGGTGGCCAAGGCCGGCATCGACGGCCGCAGCATCGCCGCCATCGGCATCACCAACCAGCGTGAAACCACCATTGTGTGGGACCGCGAAACCGGCCATCCGGTCTACAACGCCATCGTGTGGCAGGACCGCCGCACCGCCGAGTTCTGCGATGAACTGAAGGCGCGCGGCCTGGGTGAATTGATCCGTTCCAAGACCGGCCTGCTGGTGGACGCCTATTTCTCCGGCAGCAAGATCAAGTGGATTCTGGACAATGTGCCGGGCGCGCGCGATCGCGCCCGCGACGGCAAGCTGGCCTTCGGCACCGTGGACAGCTGGCTGATCTGGAACTTCACCCACGGCAAGGTGCACGTGACCGATGTGTCCAATGCTTCGCGCACCATGCTGTACAACATCCATAGCCTGGAATGGGACGCCGAGCTGCTGGACATCATGGGCATTCCGGCCAGCATGCTGCCGGAAGTGAAAAGCTCCAGCGAAGTCTACGGCCATACCCACGCCGCGCACCTGGGCGTGGAAATCCCCATCGCCGGCGTGGCCGGCGACCAGCAGGCGGCGCTGTTCGGCCAGCAATGCACCCGCCCCGGCATGGTGAAGAACACCTACGGCACCGGCTGCTTCATGATGCTGAACACCGGCGACGCGCCTATCGAATCCAAGAACAATCTGCTGACCACCATCGCCTGGAAGGTGGACGGCAAGGTGCAGTACGCGCTGGAAGGCTCCATCTTCATCGGCGGCGCGGTGGTCAAATGGCTGCGCGATGGCCTGGGCATCATCCGCCATTCCGCCGACGTCGGCCCGCTGGCCCAGGAAGTGGCCGACAGCGACGGCGTCTATCTGGTGCCGGCCTTCGCCGGCCTGGGCGCGCCGCACTGGAACCCGAACGCGCGCGGCACCATCGTCGGCGCCACCCTGGGCACCAAGGCCGCCCACATCGCCCGCGCGGCGCTGGACAGCATCGCCTACCAGACCATGGACGTGCTGAAAGCGATGGAAGCCGACGCCGGCCTCGACATCGCCGAATTGCGCGTGGACGGCGGCGCCACCGTCAACGAACTGCTGATGCAGTTCCAGTCCGACATCCTGAGCGTGGACGTGGTGCGCCCCAAGATCACCGAAACCACCGCGCTGGGCGCCGCCTATCTGGCCGGCCTCGCCGTCGGCTACTGGAAGAACGTCGACGACGTGCAGGGCCAGTGGCAGCTGGATCGCCGCTTCAAGCCGCAGCTGGAAGCCGCGCAAGTGAGCGGCAAGGTCAAGGGCTGGCAGCGCGCGGTGAACGCCGCCAAGGTCTGGGCCGACGACGAACAAGCGTAAGCGGCGACGGTTTCACGCGCTGACTGGACCAGCCCGCCGCCTCTGAGCGGTGGGCGGACGCACTCCTTATCTGGAAGAAACAATCATGAATCCTTTAATGGGCGAATTCATCGGCACCGCCTTGCTGGTGCTGCTGGGCAATGGCGTGGTGGCCAATGTGCTGCTGAAAAACACCAAGGGCCACAATAGCGGCCTCATCGTCATCGCCTTCGGCTGGGCGATGGCGGTCTTCGTCGGCGTGTTCAGCGTGGCGGCGATCAGCGGCGCCCACCTGAATCCGGCGGTATCGGTGGCGCTGGCGGTGGCCGGCAAGTTTGCCTGGGCCAAGGTGCCCGGCTATGTGCTGGCGCAGATGCTGGGCGGCATGACCGGCGCCGGCCTGATGTGGCTGATCTACCGCAAGCATTTTGACAGCACCGACTGCGCCGACACCAAGCTGGCCACCTTCTGCACCGGCCCGGCCATCCGCAGCCTGCCGGGCAATCTGGTGTCCGAAATCGTCGCCACCTTCGTGCTGGTGTTCGCCATCCTCAGCATGGTGGCGCCCAAGATGTCGCTCGGTGCCATCGACGCGCTGCCGGTGGCGCTGCTGGTGTTGGGCATCGGGGTGTCGCTGGGCGGCACCACCGGCTACGCGATGAGCCCGGCCCGCGATCTGGCGCCGCGCATCATGCACGCCCTGCTGCCGATTCCCGGCAAGCGCGACAGCGACTGGGGCTATGCCTGGGTGCCGGTGGTCGGTTCCCTGATAGGCGGCGCGCTGGCGGCACTGGCCTATACCCTGTGATACCTGGCCGGCGCATGGCCCCTGTTCCGTGAACAGGCGCTGGAGGCCGGCTGCAGTTTTAGCGCGGCGGCGGACTCAACGCCGCCGCGCTGGCAATCCACAGCCGACAAAGATCGGCCCACTAAAAAAAGAGGTGTTCCATGATCAGTATGTTCCGTCCGGCGGCGCATCAGCCGCTATTGCCCTCCTCAGAACAAGACAGCTTGTACCGGAGACTGCGCTGGCAGATCTTCCTCGGTATTTTCTTCGGCTATGCCGGCTATTACCTGGTGCGCAAGAATTTCTCGCTGGCCATGCCCTACCTGGTGGAGCAAGGCTATTCGCGCGGCGATCTGGGCTTCGCCATGTCCGGCGTCGCCATCGCCTACGGCATTTCCAAATTCCTGATGGGCGCGGTGTCGGACCGTTCCAACCCACGCGTCTTCCTCAGCGTCGGCCTGATCCTGTCCGCCGCCATCTTCCTGCTGATGGGCTTCGCCCCTTGGGCCACGTCCAGCGTCGGCATCATGTTCGTGCTGCTCTTCCTCAACGGCTGGTTCCAGGGCATGGGCTGGCCGGCCAGCGGCCGCACCATGGTGCACTGGTGGTCGCAGAAGGAGCGCGGCGGCATCGTGTCGATCTGGAACTGCGCGCACAACGTCGGCGGCGGCATGATCGGCCCGCTGTTCATCCTGGGCATGGGTTGGTTCAACGACTGGCGCGCCGCCTTCTACGTGCCGGCCGCCGCCGCCATCGGCGTCGCCATCTTCGCCTACCTGACCATGCGCGACACCCCGCAGTCTTGCGGCCTGCCGCCGGTGGAAGCCTATAAGAACGACTACCCGGAAGACTACGACGCCAGCCACGAGCAAGAACTGAGCGCGCGCGACATCTTCAAGAAGTACATCCTGCCCAACAAGCTGTTGTGGTACATCGCCTTCGCCAACGTCTTCATCTACCTGCTGCGCTACGGCGTGCTGGACTGGGCGCCCACCTATCTGAAAGAGGTCAAGCACTTCTCGGTGGACAAATCGTCGTGGGCTTACTTCCTGTACGAATGGGCCGGCATTCCCGGCACCCTGTTGTGCGGCTGGATGTCGGACAAGCTGTTCAAGGGCAACCGCGGCGCCACCGGCATGTTGTTCATGGCCCTGGTGACGGTGGCCACCGTGGTGTACTGGCTGAACCCGGCCGGCAATCCCACCGTGGACATGCTGGCGCTGATCGCCATCGGCTTCCTGATCTACGGCCCGGTGATGCTGGTGGGCCTGCACGCGCTGGAACTGGCGCCGAAGAAAGCCGCCGGCACCGCCGCCGGCTTCACCGGCCTGTTCGGCTATCTGGGCGGCTCGGTGGCCGCCAACGCGGTGGTCGGCTACACCGTCGATCACTTCGGCTGGGACGGCGGCTTCATGCTGATGGTGGGCTCTTGCGTCGCCGCCATCGTGCTGCTGGCTTTGACCACCTGGCATGGGCGTGATCAGGACGCCGCCTTGAACCGGATTTAGATCCCGCAGAGCCCGGCGCTGCCGGGCGCTTTACGAGGCGGCAGCTCAGCTTGCCGCCTATTTTTTTGCGTATTTCCGCGTTTGTTCGGTTAAACCGCAAAAATCGCGTGTTAACAGCATTAAAACGAAAGCAAAATGTTGTATTTTTGTTCGTTTATAATTATTCTGGGTAGGATGGCATCGCTGGAGCGCTGACGCGCGCCAGCGAGGGAATAACAGCTTCTAAGAACGTGTTTACGATCTCGCGAGCTAAGGCGAGACAAGGCGAAAACGGGCGAAAACGGGCGAAAAAGCGGAATGTACTCGTGGTACATGAACATTTTGAGCTTGGTTTCAACGCCGTATCGCCGACGCGCAGCAGATCCTCAACAGGTTCTAAGCAGGCCCCTGGGAAGAAAGAGGTAGGGAAGATGGCAGTGGAGATTTACGACCTGATGGTAATCGGCGGCGGCATCAACGGCGCCGGCATCGCGCGCGACGCGGCCGGACGCGGCCTGTCGGTGATGCTGTGCGAAAAGGACGACCTGGCCGCGCACACCTCTTCCGCCAGCACCAAGCTGATCCACGGCGGCCTGCGCTATCTCGAATACTATGAATTCGGCCTGGTGCGCAAAGCGCTGCAAGAGCGCGAAGTGCTGCTCAAGGCCGCGCCGCACATCATCTGGCCGCTGCGCTTCGTGATGCCGCACGACAAGAACCAGCGCCCGGAATGGATGATACGCTGCGGCCTGTTCCTCTACGATCACCTGGCACGCCGGGAAGTGCTGCCCGGCTCCGAAACCGTCAGCTTCGCCAGCCACCCGGCCGGCCAGCCGATCAAGCCGGCGTTCAAGCGCGGCTTCGTCTACTCCGACGGCTGGGTGCAGGACGCGCGCCTGGTGGTGCTCAACGCCAAGGACGCCGCCGAGCGCGGCGCGCGCGTGCAGACCCGCACCGCCTGTGTCGGCGCCCGCCGCGACGGCGAACACTGGCTGTGCGAACTGCAGGCCGAAGACGGCAGCCGCAGCCAGGTGCGCGCCCGCGCGCTGGTGAACGCCGCCGGCCCGTGGGTGGAAAGCCTGATCAAGGACACGCTGTCCTTGCCGTCCGGCAAGTCCATCCGCCTGGTCAAGGGCAGCCACATCGTGGTCAAGAAGTTGTTCGACCACCCCTATGCCTATATTTTCCAGAACCCTGACAAGCGCATCATCTTCGCGATTCCCTACGAGCAGGATTTCACCCTGATCGGCACCACCGACGTGGAATACCGCGGCGATCCGGCCAAGGTGGCGATAGACGATCAGGAAGTGGCTTATCTGTGCCAGATGAGCAACCGCTACTTCCAGAGCCAGATCAGCCCGGCCGACGTGCTGTCCACTTATTCCGGCGTGCGTCCGCTGCTGGACGACGAAGCCAGCAACGCCGCCAGCGTCACCCGCGATTACTCGCTGGAAATGGATCTGGACGGCGCTCCGCTGTTGTCGGTGTTCGGCGGCAAGATCACCACCTTCCGCAAGTTGGCGGAAGAGGCGGTGGACAAGCTGGCCCCGCTGCTGGGCAACAGCAAGACCACCTGGACCGCCGATGCGCCGCTGCCGGGCGGCGATATGCCGGGCGCGGATTTCGAGCGTTTCCTGCAAGGCCTGCGCCAGCAATATCCATGGCTGCCGGAAGCATTGGCGCGGCGCTGGGCGCGCGCCTACGGCACTCGCGTGGCCAAGCTGATCGGCCAAGCCGCCGGCTTGGAGCAATTGGGCGCGGAACTGCTGCCCGGCCTGTACGAAGCGGAGCTGCGCTACCTGGTGAACGAGGAATGGGCGACGCGCAGTGAGGACATCTTGTGGCGTCGTTCCAAGCTCAAGCTGCATTTGCCGGCGCACGCCGCCGAGGTAATCGATGCCTGGCTGTTGGGTCAGGCCGCCGCGCGCGAGCAAAGGCTGACCGCCTGAGCTTTTACGGACGTAACGCACAAAAACCCGGCCTTGAGCCGGGTTTTCTCATGATGCGGCAAGGCATCCGCCAGGCATGTCGAAGTTATCCACAGCGCGGCGTCCAAGCCTTGGTTTATCCACACTCGCCCGCGACCCCGCCGGCTTGACCGTCGGGATGCCCGCTGGGCACAATCCAGCCGTGCTCGCGAAAACCGGGCGCATCCGCAAGGTTTGGCAGTAGCTGCTTATGGATTGGCGCTGCTAGGTACTTTAGAGCCTGTTCACGGTCTCACCCGCGCAGCGGAGCGTGAACCGCTTGTTAAGTCCCCGTTGCGCGCCGTCCATACCAGATCCGCCGCCGGTTCGGCCATCCTGTCCGCGCCGGCTTAGGCGCCGGGCTTTCCGTCTCTGCCGAGGCGGGGCGCGTCGCAAGACCATGGGAGGCTTTATGTCCGTACAACGTCCGCTTAACCACCAGTATTATTCCGTCATCGCAACGGAGCCGAATCAGCAACCCTCGCTCGCCGCCCTGCTGCCGCAGCCCTTGCGCGGGCACTGCCAAGCGGTGCCGGCCGACGCCGACCGTGACTCGGCTTACCGTATCGGCCGCGAATTCTCCAGCCATTACATCGAATACGTCCTGGCGCATCCCAGCGCTCCAAACGATTCCCTGCTAGCGCGCATCGCCGAGCATGTCGATTTTGCGGCGCAAGGTCCCGAAGGCGATTATTGGGCCGGCTTTTTTTCGCTGCTGGAGGAAGTGATGGTCAATGCCGTCGACTCCTTCGATGCGGGCGGCAGCGACTCCATTCACTGAATCCGCGTTGGCGCGGCGCTTAAGCCGCGCTAATACCCCAGCAAAAAAACGCGTTTCCCCTATGAACGCCGCCAGCCTATGCTGAGGCGGATTCAACCGTGGAAAGCCCGATGATGCAGATTGCCCTCAGCCCCGCCTTATTGTCCCGCCTGCCGCAGATTCAGGTCAGCGGCCTGATCGCGCTGGAGATAGACGCCGCCGCCTTGCCGGCGCGGCTGCCGACGCTGCCGGAGCCGGAGCGTGATCTGGACGCGCTGCTGCAAGCCTGGAAGCAGTTGTACAAGGACTTGCCCGGCGACAAGAAGGCGCGCTGTTCGCTGGAATACCTGGTCAAGGCGGCGCAAAAGGACAAGCTGCGCAGCATCCTGCCCTTGGTGGACTTGTACAATCAGGCGTCCTTGCTGAGCCTGAGCCCGTTTGGCGGCGAGGACATCGCCAAGCTGGGCGGCGTATTGCAATTGGACTTGGCCGCCGGCGACGAACCCTTCCTGCCGCTGGGACGGGATCAGGCGGAAACGCCGCAGCCGGGCGAGGCGGTGTGGCTGAACGGTGAACGGCGGGTGGTGTGCCGTTGCTTGAACTGGCTGGAGTCGGACTTGTTCAAGCTGGATGCAGGCAGCCGCGACGTGGTCTTCGTCAGCGAGCGGCCGGACCGCGATTTTCCCTCCGGCGCGGCCGGCATGGACTGGCTGGCCGAGCAACTGCGGCCGCATGCCGGACGGTTGCTGCGTTTCGAACTGGACGCGGCGCGCGCGAGCTTTGAACTAGCAGCTGTGGATAAAGTGGCGTGACGGCGTGCGCTTGTGGGTAAGTCTTGCCGAGGGCTTGGCGAAGCGGATTTCGCCGCTCGCCATTTCGCTGGCGCGGTGAATTGTGGATAAAAGCGCTGGATAGATTTTTCTGTGGATAAATGAAAAAGGACGCGATCGCGTCCTTTTTGCTTATGCGCTGTTGACGTTCACACCGTCTCGGCCTGGGCCTGCGCTTGCGCCGCCAGCCTGGGCAAGGCCTGGTCCCGGGCATCGAACAGATGACAGTGCTCGGCGTCCAGCGCCAGGCGGCAGGCGCTGCCGGCCGGCGGAGCGGCGTCCTGGCCGCCCAGCTTGACCGCGATGGGCTCGGCCACGCCGTCGGCCTGGACATAGACGATCTGCACATCGCCCAGGTGTTCGACCAGTTGCACCGTCGCCGGCACGCCGGCGTCGGCGAAGCGCAGGTGTTCGGCGCGCACGCCCAGGGTGGCGGCGTCGCCGGCGCGGCCCTGGAACGGCAGGTTCAGCCGCTGGCCGCCGGGCAGTTCCAGCGCCAGGCCGGCCGGGCCGTCCGCGGCGATGGCCGCCGGCAGGAAGTTCATCTTGGGCGAGCCGATGAAGCCGGCGACGAAGCGGTTGGCCGGGCGCTGGTAGAGCTCCAGCGGCGTGCCCACCTGTTCGATGCGGCCGGCGTTGAACACGGCGATGCGGTCGCCCATGGTCATCGCTTCCACCTGGTCGTGGGTGACGTAGATCATGGTGCTGCCCAGTTCCTTGTGCAGCCGCGCCAGCTCGATGCGCATCTGCACCCTGAGCGCGGCGTCCAGATTGGACAGCGGTTCGTCGAACAGGAATACCTCCGGCTTGCGCACGATGGCGCGGCCGATGGCCACGCGCTGGCGCTGGCCGCCAGACAGCGCCTTGGGCTTGCGCTCCAGCAGGTGTTCTATCTGCAGCGTCAGCGCCGCGCGGTGCACGGCGGCGGCGATTTCCGGCTTGCTCTTGCCGGCCAGCTTGAGGCCGAAGGCCATGTTTTCCCGCACCGTCATGTGCGGATAGAGCGCGTAGCTCTGGAACACCATGGCCACGCCGCGCTTGGACGGCTGGATGTCGTTGGCGAGCTGGCCGCCTATCCACAGTTCGCCGGCGCTGATGTCTTCCAGGCCGGCGATCATGCGCATCATCGTGGATTTGCCGCAGCCGGACGGGCCGACGAAGACCATGAATTCGCCGTCGCGGATGGCGAGGTCCACGCCGTGGATCACCGCGTTGCCGTCGTCGTAGACTTTTTTAATATTGCTGAGCTTGAGGTGGGCCATATCAAATCCTTTTATTGCAGGCGCGCGGGAAGCACGCCGGCGGCGTCTATCTCGCCGGCCAGCCATTGGGCGACGGCGTCCAGCGCCGCGTCGGCGAAGCCGTAGCTGATCAGCGCCGGCGCGTCGAGATCGGCGGCGGCGTAGGGGTTCCACAGGGCCAGGTGCAGATCCGGCCGCCATTCGGCGCGTTCGCGCGCGCCGTAGCGCTCGCGGGTGGTGGAGGCGACCACGGTATAGCGGCCGTCCTGCGGCAGCCGGCGCCAGTCCAGTTCCTCGCGCTGCTGGTAGCGGATCACGTCCAGGCTGAAGCGGCGCGACAGCCGGGCGATCAGCGCGTCGGCGGACAGGCCGGCCTCGGACACGCCGTCGGACGGCGCCTGGTCCTGCACCACCAGGCGCAGCGTGGCGTCGGCCGGCGGCCGTTGCGGCTGGCCGTGGAGGGTCAGCGCGCGGCGCCAGGCGTCGGCGAACAATTCGGCGTCGGCCGCGCGTTGCGCGGCGCTGTAATCGCGCTGGCGACTGGGATAGCGCTGGATCAGCGCGTCCACGCGCGCGGCCGCTTCTTGCAGCCGCGCCTCGCTCAGCCGGCCGGCGGCGACGGCGGCGATCAGCGCCTGCTTGCTGTCCTCCATCTCGTCCTGGAATTGCAGCACCAGGCTGAGGTCGGCGCCGGCGGCGAGCGCCTGGGCGCTGCCCTGGGCCTGGCCCCAGCGTTCGCGGATGGCCTTCATATTCATGCCGTCGGTGATCATCACGCCCTGGTAACCCAGCTGCTCGCGCAGCAATTGCTGCAGGATGGCCGGCGACAGCGTGGCCGGCCAGTCCGCGTCCAGTGTCGGAAAGCGGATGTGGGCGCTCATCATGCCGGGGGCGAGATCGGCCAACGCGGCGAACGGCGACAGCTCGTAATCGCGCAGCTCGGCCTTGGGCTTGTCCACCACCGGCAGGTCCAGGTGGGAATCGGTATGGGTGTCGCCGTGGCCGGGGAAGTGCTTGACGCAGCAGGCCACGCCTTCGGACAGATGGCCGCTGATCCAGGCGCGCGCCAGCCGCGCCGCCTTGAGCGGGTCCTCGCCGAAGGAGCGTTCCGAGATCACCGGATTGGCCGGGTTGTTGTTGAGGTCCAGCACCGGCGCGAAATTCCAGTTCACGCCCAGGCTGGCCAGGCCGCGCGCCACCGCCGCGCCCACTTGCGCGGCCAGCTCGGGGTCGTCCACCGCGCCCAGCGCCATCGCCGACGGCGCCGCCGGCAGGAACAGGGTGCGCATCACCGCGCCGCCTTCCTGATCCATGCCGATCAGGATGTCCTCGCCCAGCGCGCATTGCAGATCGGCGATCAGCCGGCGGATGCTGGCTTCGTCCGGCACATTGCGGCGGAACAGGCAGATGGCGCGCGCGCCCAGCCGTTGCAGGAAGGCGGCTTCCTCCTCGCCCAGGCGCGGGCCGGCCACGTCCACCATCAGCGCCTGGCCGGCCAGTTGTTGCAGGGTATCGCTCATTTGACGGCTCCATCGAATCCGCGCAGGAAGTAGCGCTGGGTGAACAGGAAGACCAGCAGGATGGGCAGCACGGTCAGCACCGCGCCGGCGGCCACCACTCGGGTCTTGAAGCTGAAGGCGCCGGACAGGTAGAGCACGCCCACCGACAGCGGGAATTTGTCCGGGCTGGACATCACGATGGACGGCCAGATGTATTGGTTCCACGCCGACACCATGGTGAGTATGGTCAGCGCCGCCAAGGCCGGGCGCGATAGCGGCAGCATGATTTTCCAGAAAATCTGCCATTCGCCGGCGCCGTCGACGCGGGCGGCGTCTATCAAATCCTGCGGCACCGCCTCGAAGGCCTGCTTCATCAGGAAGATGCCCACCGCGCCGGCCAGCGTGGGCAGCACCACGCCGCTATAGCTGTCGGTGAGCTGCAACTTGGACACGGTGATGAAGTTGACCAGAAAATTGACTTCGCTGGGCAGGATCATGGTGGCGAGGATGGCGCCGAACACCAGCTTGCGGCCGGGAAAGCGCATCCGCGCCAGCGGGTAGGCGGCCAGCGCGCTGACCAGCAGGGTGCCGGCCACGGTGGCCAGCGCGATGATGACGGAGTTCTTGTAGAAGGCCAGCAGATCGATGCTGGACACCGCCTCCTTGAAGTTGGCCAGGCTGGGCGCGCTGGGCAGCAAGGGCGGCGGGAAGGCGAACACATCGCCCTCGGTGGACAGCGCGGTGACCAGCGTCCACCAGAACGGGTAGACGGTGATGACGGCGATCAGGCTCAGCACCAGATAGTGCAGGCCGCGGCCGGCCAGCTTGCTCAGCCGCGCGCTGTGGCGGCGGGCGGCGGGCGCGGCGAGGGTGGCGGAGTTATGCATGGCGTTTCCTTAAGATTCACGCGGCTGCAGGTAACGGAAATTCAGCCACGCCAGCGCCACGCAGAACACCGACATCACCAGGCTGGCGGCCAGCGCGCGGCCGAAGTTCAGCGATTTGATGCCGAACTCGTAGGCGTAGAACAGCGCGGTGTAGGTGGACTGCATCGGCCCGCCCTTGGTCATGATCTGCACCTCCTCGAAAGCCTTGACCGCGGCCAGCACCGACATCACCGAGCACAGCAGGATGGTGGGCGCCAGCAGCGGCACGGTGATGCGCCAGAAGCGCTGCCAGGCGTTGGCGCCGTCCAGCTGCGCGGCTTCGTAGATATCGGCCGGCACCGCCTGCAGGCCGGCCAGGTAGAGCACCATATACCAGCCTAGGCCGCGCCAGACGGTGATGAACATCACCGCGAACAGCGCGATGCGGTCGTCGTTGAGCCAGCCCACCGGTTCGTTGATCACCCGCAGCCAGTGCAGCGCGGCGTTGAGCACGCCGTCCTCGGTGTACATGAAGTTCCAGATGATGCCGATCACCGATACCGAGGTGACCACCGGCAGGTAGTAGGCGGCGCGGAACCACTTGATCGCCGGCAGCTGGTTGTTGACCAGCACCGCCAGCAGCATGGCGACGACCTGGATCACCGGCACCACCAGCAGGTAGACGGCGGAATTTTTCAGCGAGGCCAGGAACAGCTCGTCGCCGAACAAATCGCGGAAATTGTCCAGGCCCACCCAGCGCGGACTGTCGATCAGATTGTACTGGGTGAAGGCGATGAAGCTGCCGAAGCCCACCGGCCAGAAGGAGAACGCCAGCATCAGCAGCAGCGCCGGGGCCAGGAACAGATAGGCTTGCAGCGTGGTCTTGGTGCGCATGGGCAGAACCTTGTGACGTAGCGGCAGGCCGGCGCCGGGATGCGGCGTCGGCCTGCGGGTTGCGGGGCGGCGGGGTCTGGGACGCCGCCGCGTTCAAGCACGTATTTAGAACCCGTTCATAATCTGCTGCGCTGCGGCGATACGGCGTTGAAAACAAGCTCAAAATGCTCATGTACCACGAGTACATTCCG
>NZ_JAYSGF010000038.1:0-45871 GCF_041912965.1 Chromobacterium sp.
GAGTACATTCCGCTTTTTCGCTCGTTTTCGCCTTGTCTCGCCTTAGCTCGCGAGATCGTAAACAGGCTCTAATACAGTTATTTGAGTCAATAAGGGCGCCGCGGCGCCCTTATTGCTGGGGAGCGCTTGCGGTAGAATGCGCTGCCGGCCGTCGAGAGCCGGAACGATATTCACCGGGCAAGACCAAGCAATGAGCGATAGCAAGATCATCGAGGTAGTGGCCGGCGCGCTGATGCGGCCGGATGGCAGTTTCATGCTGGGCAGCCGGCCGGAAGGCAAGCCCTATGCCGGTTACTGGGAGTTCCCCGGCGGCAAGGTGGAGCCGGGCGAAAGCGGCGAGCAGGCGCTGGCGCGCGAACTGCACGAGGAAATGGGCATTGAAATGCTGGCCGCGACGCCCTGGCTGACTAAAGTGCACCATTATGAACACGCCTCGGTGCGGCTGCATTTCTTCCGTGTCTGGTCCTGGCGCGGCGAGCCTCAATCGCGGGAAGGCCAAAGCTTCGCCTGGCAGACGCCGGGCGCTTGCACGGTGCAGCCCATGCTGCCGGCCAACGGACCCATTCTCAAATCGCTGGAATTGCCGGCGGCTTATGCGATCACTTGCGCGCACGAAATCGGCGTCGATGCGCAGTTGCGTCGGCTGGAACAGGGGCCGGCCTGGGGCATGGTGCAGGTGCGCGAACCGCAGATGGCGCGCGCCGAGCTCGCTGATTTCGTCGCCAAGGCGGCTGCCATCGTCCATGGCCGCGGCGGCAAGCTGCTGCTCAACGCCGACCCGGTCTGGGCGGCGGAGTGGCCGGTGGATGGCGTGCATCTGAACGCCGCGCGACTGGCCTCGTTGAACGAACGCCCGGACTTTGCCTGGGTTGGCGCTTCGGCGCATGACGCGGCGCAAGTGGCGCGTATAGGCGAACTGGGCCTGGATTACGCCTTGCTCGGCCATGTCGCCGCCACCGCCAGCCATCCCGGCGCGGCGGCGCTGGGATGGGATGGGTTCCGGGCCTGCCTGGCCGCCGGCGCGCCGACGCCAGTGTACGCCTTGGGCGGCATGAGTTTGGAGGATTTGGACGCCGCCCGTTGTCACGGCGCGCATGGGGTGGCGTTGATGCGGGGGGCCTGGCGATGACGGCCAAGCAACGGAAATGGCTGGCGCTGGGCGGTGCCTTGCTACTGCTGGCTGGCGTCAAGTTCGGTCTGATTTATTACTGGTATGGCCAGCGGCAGCCGGTCAAGCCGCAGCCCTTGGCTTGCGGCGCCGGCCAACTGTCCTGCGCGCTGCCCGGCGGCGGCGCTTGGCGTTTCGTGTCGGCGCCGGTGCACGGCAAGCCGTTCGAAATCCGCCTGCAAGGCGTCGTCGCGCGCGAGACGCCGCAGGTGGAGTTCAATATGGCCGACATGGACATGGGTTTCAATCGCTACACCTTCGTGCGCGACGGCGCCGATTGGAAGGCGACGGTGACGCTGCCGCTGTGCGTCAGCGGCAGCCGTGACTGGCTGGCGACGCTGAGCCTGGACGGCAAACGCTATCTGCTGCCGTTCTCCGCGCGCTGAACCACGGGGGCGGCGCGCCGCCTCATCTTTTCTTGCGCTTGACGTAGAGCGTCTTGTGCACCCGGGCCACCACCTCGCCCTGCTGATCCACCACGTCCACCAGTAGCTGCGGCAAATACTTGTCGCCGTGCGCGGTGTGGCGTCTGACTTCGTCCAGCGTTTCCGGCGTCAGCCGGAAATGCGCGCGCACCGTGCCGCGTCCCGGTTTCAGATAGTCGATGCTGCCGCTCTTGTCCCACACATAGTAGTCCCGCCCCAACTGATGCATCAGCATCAGCATGAAGAAGGGATCGGTCATCGCGTACAGGCTGCCGCCGAAATGGGTGCCGACGTAGTTGCGATTGCCGAAGCTCAGTTTCAACTGCACCTCGATGTCGCTGAAGTCGGCTGCCAGCCGCTTGACGCGGATGCCGGCACCCAGGAAGGGCGGCCATAGATTGAGCAGAAATCGGAACAGCCAGGCGGGTGGTTTCATCGCGTTAAAACGGTCGTTTGAATTTTGTCATCGTCGATAAAAAAACCGGCGCTGTCAATCGCGCCGGTCCGGTTTGTCGCGGGCGGGTTTATTTGACCACGCCGCAAGTCACGCGCGCGCCGCCGCCGCCCAGCGGCAGCGGATGGTCGCTGTGATTGTCGCCGCCGGCATGCACCATCAGCGCATGGCCAGCGAAGTCGGCGGCCTTCAGCCGTGGCGCCAGCACCGGGTAGGTCGCCTTGCCGTCGGCACCCACGTACAGCGCCGGCAGGTCGCCCTTATGGCCTTGGCCATAGGGGCCGGCGTGCGCGCCGGTCTTGTCCGGGTCCCAGTGGCCGCCGGCGGCGCCGGCTGGCGTGATGGCCCCATTGGCGCCGACGGATGGCGCGCAGGACGCCTTCTCATGCACGTGGAAGCCATGCACGCCCGGCGGCAGCTTTGCCAGATTGGGCGTCAGCAAGGCGCCATAGGGCGTGTCTTCTATCTGGACGCTGCCGGCGGGGCCGGCATCGCCCTTGGCGTCGACAAAGGACAGTTCCACGGTTTGGGCCAGCGCCAGCGTGGGCAGACAGCACAGCAGGGTGAGTAGAGTACGCGACATGGGCAGAATCTCCTGGTGAGAGCGGGGGAAAGCTATGGCGATTGTGCCATTCCCCGCTCCTTGGACGGCCTGGCTGATCGGTCGGTTCTCGCCCAGCGCCGGATCACGCTCGCGAGACTTTGAACAAGCTCTAGGAGGCCAGCCGATCCGTGGGCGGCAACTCTTGATTCTGCGCTTCGGTATCCTGCGAACAGCGGTGGCAGTCGGCCACGGCAGGAGTCGGAACCGAAGCCGGCCGCCGCCAGCTCATGCGCCGCAGCGTGTCGTCCTTCAGCACGGCATGGTGCCAAATGGCGGCGGAGACGTGGACGGCGAGCAGGCCATAGAAGATCCAGCCCAGCCATTCGTGCAGCCGCACCGCGCTGACGACCAGAGCCGGATCTGCCTCGACCAGGCGCGGAAAGTAGATGCCGAGCAAGGGCACCGGGATTCTCAGGCCCTTGGCGTTGACGATGATCCAGCCCAATAAGCATGAACCCAGGATGAAGCCGTAGATCGCCAGATGAGCGGCGTGGGCGCAAGCGCGCTGCGCGCGGCTGCTGCCGGCCAGCGGCGGCAGCGCCGGACCGGCCAGCCGCGTGGCGGCGCGCAATAGCGTGAGCGAGAGCAGGGCCATGCCACAGCCGATGTGCACGACCATCACGCTGCGCATGTCGATGGCGGTGTGACTGACCAGAAGGTCGCGTAGCCCACCGGCCAGCGCCAGGCTGGCCATCAGCAGCACGCTCAGCCAGTGAAACAGAATTTGCAGACGCGGGTAGCCTTGGCTGCGGGACGCCGGGGCGGAAGGGTGCATGACGCTTCTCCAATGAAGCCCGGCCGCGTCGGACATATCCTCCGCGGCGGGGCTGGATTTAAAAAGCGCCATTCAAACGCTTGCATGGCCAGGAGGCCAGCTTTCTTAAGTCATTCTAAATCCAGTCAATCCCATGCTTATATCCGGCTAGTTTTTATATGAATCTTCTATTCAGTTAATTTTAAATAATTATCTTATTGTCCTGAGTTTCCCGAATTTAGATTCCTTTTAGAAATATTGAGAATGGCTGAACGGCTGTGTGAGCATGGCTGGGCAGAGAAAAGCCCAGGTCCTTGATCAAGCTTGGCTTTGCCGCGGCAGCGGAGTGCTTCCCTGCCGAAAGCGGTAAGCGGATGGCGCGTCCTGGCGCGGACCGGACCGATATTCTCAAGCGCCCGCCCTGAAGCGTGGCCTTATTTCTGGAAGAGTAATTTTATGACGATGATCAGCGCTCAATGGCGACGAGCTAGGCAAGGCGGATTCACGCTGCTGGAATTATTGGTGGTGCTGCTGATTATTGCCTTATTGGCCGGCTATGTCGGTCCCAAGCTGTTTTCCCAAGTGGACAAGGCCAAGGTCAAGGCCACCCAGGCGCAGATGAAAACCCTGGGCGATGCGCTGGTGCAATACCGGCTGGATGTCGGCAGCTATCCCAGTTCGGAACAGGGTCTGGACGCGCTGGTGAAAGCGCCGCCGGGCGTGGCCGGCTGGCATGGCCCTTATCTGGCGCAGGATGTGCCGCTGGATGCCTGGGGCCGGCCGTATCAATTGCAAGTGCCGGGCCGCGCGGCCGAGGCGGAAATCCTGTCCCTGGGCGAGGAAGGGCGAGCGGGAGGCAATGGTGAACTGGTGCACGCGCTGTAAGGCGCTGCTGTTGACGGCGCTTGCCGCGCTGTCGGGCGGCGCGCAGGCCGAGGTCAACTGCTGGCGCGCCGCCGGCGCGCGCCATCAGGTGGATCCGCTGCTGTTGTATTCGATCGCCAAGGTGGAGTCCTCGTTGAACCCGCGCGCGATCAATTACAACAAGAACGGCAGCCACGATATCGGCCTGATGCAAATCAACAGCCAGCATCTGCCGGCCTTGAGCCAGCGCGGCATCACGCGCCAACGGCTGCTGGACGATCCCTGCCTGAGCATACAGGTGGGCGCGTCGATACTGTCCGGCTTCATCCAGCGCTATGGCTATACCTGGCGCGCGGTGGGCGCTTACAACGCCGGCGGCGCGGCGGCGCGCGAGACGGCGCGCCAGCGCTATGTGGACAAGGTGTGGCGCGAATACTTGCAACTGCGCGCGGAACGTCGCCGAGATGGCTGAATACCGGATCAGCACGTTGCGGCAGGGGGCGGTGCAACTGCGCCTGGTGCAGGCGGACAGCGAAGCAGCCGCGCGGGCCCAAGTGGGCGCGGACGAGGGCATGCTGCTGGAAGTGACGCGCGTTGCCGGCGCCCGGCGCGACGGGCTGCGCCTGAACGGCGCGGCGCTCGGCCTGCTGTTGCAGGAGCTGTCGGCGCTGCTGGAGGCCGGCCTGGTGCTGATCGAGGCGCTGGAAGCGCTGCGCGACAAGGCCGGGCAGGGCAATAGGCCGCTGCAAGGGGTGTTGGAACAATTGCTGCAGACCCTATACCAGGGGCAGCCGTTGTCGCGGGCGATGCAGGCGCAGCCGGCGGTGTTCCCGGAGCTGCTGGTGGCCACCGTGGCCTCGTCGGAAGGCAGCGGCCAATTGCCGGCGGCGTTGAAGCGCTACCAGTACTACGAACAACGCGTCGCCACGCTGCGCAAGCGGGTGACCGGCGCGCTGGTCTATCCGGCGGTGGTGCTGAGCGTGGGCGGCGGCATCCTGCTGTTCATGCTGTTCTTCGTGATCCCCCGCTTCGCCGTGGTGTTCGAATCGCTGCGCGAACTGCCGGCCACCGCGGCCGCCATGCTGTGGTGGGCGCGGCTGGTGCAGAGCCACGGCGGCTTGTTGGGCGCGGGCCTGGCCGGAGGCCTGCTCGCGGTGGCGGCGACGCTGCGCGCGAGCCGGGTCCGTCGCGCGCTGCTGGCGCGGTTGTGGACGCTGCCCAAGCTGCGCGATGTCGCCCAATTGTTCGTGCTGGCGCGCTTCTACCGCAGCGCCGGCTTGCTGATCGACGGCGGCACGCCGGCGCTGCAGGCCTTCGAGCTGTCCGGGCGGCTGCTGCCGGCGGCGCATGGGCAGCGGCTGAGCCGCGCGCTGGAAGAGCTGCGCGCCGGCAAGCCGGTGGCGGCGACGCTGGCGCGCCATGGCCTGACCACGGCGGTGGCCGAGCGGCTGCTGCGCGTGGGCGAGCAGAGCGGAGACCTGGGCGGGATGTGCGAGCGCATCGCCCACTTTCACGATGGCACGCTGGACCAGGCGATAGAAGTGTTCAGCAAAGTGTTCGAACCGATTTTGATGTTGGCGGTCGGCGGCCTGGTCGGCCTGATCGTCACCCTGTTGTACATGCCGATTTTCGAACTGGCCGGCGGCATGGGCTGAGGAATACCGATGGAACAATTACTGGATGTCGCCGTACCCACCGCCTGGCAATGGCGGCGCGAGAGCGGCGAGCAAGACCTCTCGCTGGCCGAACTGCTGGACCGGCAACTGGAGCGCGAACCGGACAGCCTGCCGCTGGCGGCCAGGCTGCTGGGGCTGAGCGCGCTGAGCGGTGGCCAGCTGCGCGAGGCGGCGCCGCGTTTCGACCTGCTGCCGTTGGCGGAGGCCCTGTCCTGCCGCGTGGCGCCGCTGGAATGGCAGGGGCGGCTCTATCTGGCCATGGCCGAGCCCTTGCATCTGGACGCGCGGTTGAGGCTGCAAAACCGCTTGCTCGGCGCCGGCCACCGCTTCGCCATCTGCCTGCCCGGCGTCGTCGACGCCTGGCTGAAACAGGCGGAGGCCAGCGAGCGGGTGATGGAGGGCGCCACGGTGGACCTGGCCGAGGACAGCCTGGCCAAGGCGGTGGAATCGATCTCGCTTAGCAGCCTGGCCAAGGATGAAAGCCCGGTGATCCGCCTGGTCAACATGACCTTGTACGACGGCCTGCAAAGCCGCGCCAGCGACATCCACCTGGAGTCCAGCGTCGCTGGCCTGCATATCCGCTACCGCATCGACGGCGTGATGCAGTCCATCCGGCAGGTGCCGGGGCAATTGGTGGCCAGCCAGGCGATGTCGCGGCTGAAAGTGCTGTCCAGCCTGGACATCGCGGAAAAGCGCGTGCCGCAGGATGGCCGCTTCAAAGTGGCGCTGCAAGGGCGCGAAGTGGATTTCCGCGTCTCCATCATGCCGGGCGCTCATGGCGAAAACGCGGTGTTGCGGCTGCTGGATAAATCCCAGCGCGGCGACAGCCTGAACCTGGACACCCTGGGCTTTCCCGGCGAAACCGCGCGCCGCATTCGCGCGCTGGCGCAACTGCCCTATGGCCTGACCCTGATCACCGGTCCCACCGGCAGCGGCAAGTCCACCACCTTGTACGGCACGCTGGCGGAGATCAATACCGGCGAGGAAAAGATCATCACCATCGAAGACCCGGTGGAGTACGAAATGGCCGGCATTCTGCAGATTCCGGTGAATGAAAAGAAGGGCCTGAGCTTTGCCCGCGGCCTGCGCTCCATCCTGCGTCACGACCCGGACACCATTCTGGTGGGGGAGATCCGCGACGCGGAAACCGCCGCCATCGCGGTGCAGTCGGCGCTGACCGGCCACCGCGTGCTGTCCTCGGTGCACGCCAACGACGCCTTCAGCGTGATCGACCGCTTCCTCTACATGGGCGTGGAACCGGCCTCCTTTCTGGAGGCGCTCAACGGCGTGGTGTCGCAGCGCCTGGTGCGTCGTCTGTGCGCGGCCTGTGGCGGAGCCGCTTGCGAGGTCTGCCGCGGCAGCGGCTTTCACGGCCGCATCGCGCTGGCGGAAGTGCTGCGGCTGGACAGCAGCATGAAGGGCGCGCTGCTGGAGCGCTCGCCGCAAAAGCGTCAACAGGCGCTGGCGCAGTGCGCAGATTATCAATCGATGCGCGCCGCCGCCGATGAGGCGGTGGCGCGTGGACTCACCACTTACCAGGAGGTCAGCCGTGCCGTGGCCATGGAATGAAAGAACCGTGCTGATCGAGGCCGAAGAGGCGATCCTGCTGCCGGATGTCGCAAGCGAAGGCAAGCGCTGGCGCTGCCACCACCACGGCAAGCCGGCGGAGGCGCTGGCCATGCTGCTGGGCGGCGCCGCGCGCGCGCGCCCGGCCTGGCGCAACCGCGTGCATGTGCTGCTCGGCTATCCATGGGCGCATAGCCAACTATTGCCGTGGCAGGACGGTCTGGCCGGGCGGCAAGCGCAGTGGCGCGCCTATGCGCTGGGCCTGATGCGTGAGCGCGGCATCGGCGGCGAACTGGCGCTGCGGCTGACGCCACCGCGTCACGGCGCCGCGCGGCTGGCTTGCGCCGCCGACGCCGCCTTGCTTGGTGAGATTGCCGGCGCGGCGCGCGCGGCGGGCTGGCGGCTGGCCGGCTGCCGCGACTTGCTGTCGTCCAGCCTGCAACGCTATCAGCGCGCGCTGGCGCAGGACCGGCGCGCGCTGGTGGTGGCCGAGGCCGGCGCCGTCACCTGCCTGTGGCGCGGCGAGCGCGACTGGGAGCAATTGCTGACCCTGGCGCTGGCGCCGGGGCAGAGCGCGATCGACGGCGTGGCGGCGGCGGAAGCGCTATGTGGCCGCGAGCCCGGCGGCGCCTATTGCTGGGCCGCGACACTGGGGCCGGCGCAACAGCCGATGGCCGCGCAGGCGCGCTGGCTCGGCTTCCCCCATCCCTTGCTGGAGCGTTTGCCATGCGCGGTCTGAATTGCCGCGGGCTGGACTTCAGCCGGCCGGAACCGCGCGCGCCGCTGGCCGGCCTCGCCGCCGTCGTCTTGCTGGCGCTGCTGGCCGTCATCGGCTGGCGGCAGTGGCAGTTGCAACGGCAGGAAGCGGAGATCGCGGTATTGGAGCAGGGTCGGGAACGGCAGCGCCAACTGCGCGAGCGCGAGCAGCGCCGCTTGCAGGCCCGCACGCCGGAAGAATGCAAGCTGGAAGCGCTGCTGCTGGCCCAGGGCGACGATGGACGCCGGCTGCGTCCGGCGCTGCTGCGGGCGATAGAGCAGGCCTGGACGCCGCGGCTGGGCATGCTGACGCTGCATCTCGAAGGCGCGGGCCGGCAGGCGCGGCTGGAATTGAGCGCCGCCGACCCCGGCGCGATCTTTCAGTTCCTCAGCGCCTTGAACCGCGGTCCCGGCCAGGCCACCTTGCTGCGGCAGGGCATCAAGGCGGACGATCCGCGGCGAGCGGCGCTGGCCACGATACAGGTGACATTGCGATGAGCGCGCGCTGGCGAACCGTCACCGCGGCCTTGATCACGGCCTGGCGGCGCGCGCGGCAGGTCCGCGTTCAGCCGGAATCCGGGCAGTGGCGGCATTGGCGCAGCCGCTTGCGCTGGCAGCGGCAAGTGCTGGCGTGCCACTTGGGCCGTGGCGGACAGTTGGCGCTGGCGGCCTGTGGTCTGTTGTTGGGCTATGGCGCGCTGGCGCAGTGGCCGCAGCAGCAGGACTTGCAGCAGCGGCGCCAGCGGCTCAGCGCGCCGCCGCGCGCCTTGCCGGCGGCGGAGCCGACCGCCCGCGCGCAGCAACTGCGGGCGCAGTTGAGCGAGGACATGAACCCGCGCAAGCAGGCCTTGCTGGCGCAACTGAGCCAGGCCGGGCTGATCGTGTTCGACGCCGCCTACCGCGACGAGCCGGAGGCCGGCGGCAAATTGCGCCGCGTCAGCGTAGAACTCAGCGCCGCCGGGCGCTATCCGGAACTGATGGCGGCGCTGGTCGCGCTGAAGGCACAGCCCTTGCTGCGCCTGGAGACGCTGACGCTGGAACGCGCGCAAACCACCAATGTGATGCTGAGCATTCGGATGCGGCTCAGCATGTTGGGAGCGGGGCAATGAGGCGGCGGTGCTACGGCTCGCTTCTGGCGTTTGCGCTGGCTTGCGCGGCGCCCGTGCGGGCGGAGGAGATCGTGGACTTGTTTCCCGGCCAGCTCTGGGAGTCGCTGCAACTGCAGGCTGCTTCGACGCAGGGCCAAGCGTTGCCGAACCCCGCGCTGGCCGCTCCTTTGCCGGTGCCGATGCCGGAGGCGGCCCCGGAGCCGTTCACCGCGCTGGGCGAATGGCGTCAGCAGGGACAGCGGGTGCTGGTGCTGCAAGGGCAGAGCGACAGCTATCTGCTGTGCGCGGCCTGCAAGCTGCCCAAGGCGCTGCGGCCGGGCGCGAAGCTGGAGCATTACCTGTTCAAGGCCTTGGAGCGGGACCGCGTGGTGCTGCTCGACGCCGAAGGGCGGGAACACGCGATAACACTATCCCGATTGGTTAACTGAAACGGCGGCGACGGCGCGGCGGAACCCGGCAACGGTCCGCGGCCCGACGCCGCGATTTATCTGGCGATGATGAAATGAAGCACTGCAAACCCACGCTGCTGGCGGTGTCACTCAGCTTGATGCTGGGAGGATGCGCGTTGCCCGGGCCAGTCAAAAAGATGTTCGGCTCCAAGCCGCCCGCCAGCGCGGAAGAACAATTGCGCGCCGCGGAGACCGCGCTGCGCCAACAGCCCGGCGATGTGGAACGGCGCAAGAGCGTGGTCGGCAAGAGCACGGTATTGGCGGAGGAAACGCTGCAAGCGGCCAAGGCCAAGATGGAGGCCGGCGACGACGCGGCCGCGCTGGAGGAAGTGAGCCGCTTGCTGGCGCTGGTGCCGGATCATATGCGCGCGCGGCAGTTGCAGCGTCAGCTGCAACGCCGTTTGCGGCTGAAGCCGGAGCTGGACGAAGCCGCCGCCATGGGGCAGCAACGACCGCGCGAGGCCGAGGAGCGGGTCAAGCGCATTCTGCAGGAACAGCCGGGCTATCGGCAGGCGGAAGCGCTGCGCGAGGAATTGCAACACCAGGACGCCGCGCGCACCACGCTGCGCCCGCGCCTGGCCGACGCGCTGCGCCAGCCGGTGACGCTGAATTTCAAGGTCCAGCCCATCGCCAGCATCTTCGACGCGATCTCGCGGCTGGCCGGCATCGACTTCGTGTTCGACCCGGAAGTGGCCATCGCCACCCCGGCCAGCATCATCGCCAGCGACACCACCGCGGAAGACGCCATCAACCTGCTGCTGCGCACCCATCAGCTGGACAAGAAAGTGCTGAGCCAGAACAGCATGCTGATCTACCCGGCGCGCGCGGAAAAAACCAGGGAATACCAGGAACTGGTCACCCGCACCTTCTACCTGGCCCAGGCCAATGCCAGCCATGTGCTGGCGGCGATGCGCCAGATCAGCGCGCCCAAGAACGTGCATCTGGACGAACGCGCCAATGCGGTGATCGTGCGCGACACGCCGGAGGTCATCGCGGTGATCGAGCGCCTGGTGGCCAGCTTGGACATCGCCCAGTCCGAAGTGACCATGGATGTGCAAGTGCTGGAAGTGAACACCAATGATGTGCTCGACGTCGGCATCGACTATCCGCCGGATCTGCGATTTTCGGTGTTGGGCAAGGACGGCGCGGACAAGGTGACGGTGGGCGATCTGCTGCATCTGAACAGCGATCGCATCGGCGTCAGCAGCCGCGGCGACCTGGGGGTGGCGGTCAATCTGCTGCAAAAGAAGGGCAAGACCAAGGTGCTGGCCAATCCCAAGATACGGGTGCGCAATATGGAAAAAGCCAGTATCAAGATAGGCGAAAAAGTACCGGTGGTCACCACCACCAATGCCAACGGCGTGGTGACGGAATCGGTCAACTACCAGGATGTCGGCCTGATCCTGCAAGTGGAGCCGCGGATCAGCCTCAGCGATGAAGTCAGCGTCAAGGTCAGCATGGAGGTCAGCAATCTCAAGGGCGAGGTCAAGACCGCCGGCGGCGGCATTGTCTATCCGATGAGCACCCGCAACGCCGAAACCGTGATGACCGCCCGCGATGGCGAAACCCAGGTGCTGGCTGGCCTGATCAAGCAGCAGCAAGACCGCAGCAGCAACGGCCTGCCCGGCCTCAGCACGCTGGGTTGGCTGGGCAGCCTGTTCGGCGGCCAGAAGCGCAGCGACGAAAACACCGAAATCATCCTGCTGCTGACCCCGCGCATCGAGCGGGCGCTGGAACTGCCGGCCGCCGCCGACAGCTACTTCGTCTCAGGCACCGAGAGCCGTCTCGGCGTGGAGCCGCTGACCACCGCCGCGCCCAAGCCCCCCTCCAAGCCAGCAGCCAAATCCGCCGCGCCGGCGCTGGACAGCCCGCTGGCCGCGCCCTGAGGTGGATATGAAGTCTCAATCCGGCTTCACCCTGATCGAACTGATGGCCGCGCTGACCCTGCTAGCGCTGCTGCTCAGCGCCAGCCTGCCGCTGGCCGATCTGGCCAGGCGGCGCGCGCAGGAGAGCGAACTGCGGCACAGCCTGCGGCAGATCCGCGACGCCATCGACGCCTATCGGCAGGCGGTGACGGACAAGAAAATCACGGTGTCGCCGGAGCAGAGCGGCTATCCGCCCAGCCTCGCCAGCCTGGTCGAGGGGGTGGTGGATAGCAGCGATCCCAATGGCGGCAAGCTTTACTTCCTGCGCCGGCTACCGGCGGACCCGATGTGCGAGCGCTGCGAGGGGCAAAACCCGGCCGAGAGTTGGGACACGCGCAGTTACGACAGCTCGGTGGAGGCGTTTTCCGCCGGTCGCGACGTCTATGACATCCGTTCCAAGAGCGGCGGAAAGGGCATCAATGGCATTCCCTATCAACAATGGTAGGCCGGCGCGCGGCTTCACCCTGATCGAACTATTGGTGGTGATGAGCATCATCGGCGCGCTGATGGCCTTGGTCAGCCCCAGTTATTTCAAGAACAACGACCGTGCGCGCGAAACCGTGCTGCGCCACAATCTGGCGGTGCTGCGCCAGGCCATGGACGATTACCGCGCCGACCACGGCGCCAATCCTTCCGCCTTGCAGGACCTGGTGAGCAACCGCTACCTGCGCGAATTGCCGCTGGACCCTATCTTGGGCCAGCGCGACGGCTGGCAAACCCGGTCGGCGGAAGACGGCGGCATCGGCGAAGTCAGCAGCGGCGCCAAGGGCGCCGGCCTGGACGGCAGTGACTATGGCAGCTGGTAAGCAGCGCGGGCTGGCTTATCTGGGTGTGCTGATGCTGGTATTGGCCATCGGCGTCGCCCTCAGCGCGGCGGCCGGCATCTGGGCCCGCCAGCTGCAGCGCGAGAAAGAGGCGCAGCTGCTGCATATCGGCCTGCAATTGCAGCGCGCGATCGAATCCTATCACCGCAGCGGCACGGCGCCGGCCTATCCCAAGACCCTGGAGGTCCTGCTCAAGGACGATAGAGTGTCCTTCACCCGCCGCCATCTGCGCCGGCTGTATGCCGACCCGATGAGCGGCAAGCCGGAATGGGGCCTGGTCAAGGGCGCCGATGGCGGCATCGTCGGCGTGTTCAGCTTGGTGGAGGGCAGTCCGCTGAAGCGGCGCGGCTTTGCCGCCGAATTGGGCGATTTCGCCGACAAGGCCAGTTATCAGGAGTGGGTTTTTCTGGCGAGAAGCACGCGCTGACGGGACGGCATTCATCATTTATGTCAATGATATTTGTAATTTGTTGATTTAAACCAAATCGCTACTAAAACTGAACATTTTCATGGAATAAATAGGACTCATCCTATATCCCCCCGGGCATCGTTACGGAAAAATCGTCCTCGTTTTCGACTCACGGCGGTTGTCCGGCGGCGCTTAACCGTCAAAGGGCAGGCGGCATAAGGGGACCGGCCTGGCCAGGATCCCGGCCGCGTAAGGCCGCCCTCAAGGGCACCCGAATACGATGATTGTTGCAATTTTAGAAGACTGTCCGCTGCAAGTGGCCCGCGTCGTCGAGCTGCTGGAACAGCATGGCCATCAAGCCATCGCCTGCGGCAATGGCGACCATTTCGTCGCCCGTTTCCAGGAACAGAACTGCAATGCGATGCTGCTGGACTGGGAGGTTCCCGGCCGCAGCGGCATAGACGTGCTCAAATGGGCGCGCGCCAAGTTGCCGTCGGGCCTGCCCATCCTGATGGTGACCCAGCGCGACGACGAAGAGGACATTGTGCAGGCCTTGGAGCGTGGCGCCGACGACTATCTGCAAAAGCCGATTCGCGAGCGCGAACTGCTGGCGCGCCTGGCCGCCCAGTTCCGCAAGCAGCAGCGGCTGGGCGAGCCGGACGCGGAGTTCGAGGCCGGCGGCTACCGCTTCAGTCCGGAGGCGCGCAGCGTCAGCTTCAACGGTGAAAAAGTGATGCTGCCGGCGCGTGAGTTCGCGCTGGCCACGCTGCTGTTCCGCAATCTGGGCCGCATCCTGACCAAGGACTTTCTCAGCCTGCGCATCTGGGGGCTGGCGGACCGCAAATACGACGCCAGCCTGGCCACCTATGTCAGCAATCTGCGCTCGGCGCTGGGCTTGCGGCCGCGCAACGGCATCGTGATCTCCACCGTATATAACTACGGCTACCGCCTGGAGCGGGTCTAATGCGGGTTCGGCCGTGCGGACCGGCGTCGACCGGAGCTTCCTCTCGGAGCATGACGCGGCAATGAGGCTGTCGTGCCTGCTTTTCCGCCGCTGGCGCACGCAAGACGCGCTGTTCTTCATCGGTTTCGCGCTGCTGGTGGCGGTGTTCGCCGTGCCCAATCAAGACGCCTTGTTCCGCTCGTTGGACCGGCTGTATTTCGAATTGCTGGCCAGCCAGCAAGCCGAAGACAACCAGCACGATGTGGTGCTGGTCAATATCGACCAGGCGACGTTGGACGCGCTGGGGCAGAAGGGCGTGCGCGCCAATGCCAGCTACGCGGCATTGCTGGAGCAACTGCGGCAGGCCGATAGCGTGGTACTCGGCCTTAATCTGACCGCGAACAGGGATCTGCAACAACTGCTGGACGCGATCAAGCGCCATGGGCGCGTGGTGGTGGCGGCGCCTGCCTATGTCGGTGGCGACGCGCCCGCGCGGATCGCCGCCGCCGCCGCCGGTGTCGGCCAGCGCGAACTGCTGATCGGCGATGGCAATGTGGCCACCGGCATCCTGCCCTATGCTCCACGCGGCAAGGCACTGTTGCCGAACATCGTGCTGGAAGCGTTGCGGGTGGCCGACTATGAGCTGCCGGCGCGCCAAGTCTGGTGCCTGGCGGCACTATGGCAGCGCTGCTCGCCGCAGGAAGACGGCTGGCTGCTGGTGCTGCCGGCCCAGCACCGCCTGCAGCAGTACTCGATGCTGGCGGTGCTGAACGGCGCCGTGCCGCCGTCCGCGTTCGAAAACAAGATCGTCGTCGTCGGCCACCTGGCGATGGACCCGTTCAAGAGCCTGCGCGCCAGTCACAAACCAATGGCGGCCGAAGGCTATACTCGCAGCCAGATCATCGCGCTGCAAATCCAGACCCTGATGGAGTACGGCCCGGTGTCCATGGTGGCCGCCCCGTACAAGCTGCTGATCAATCTGGCCATCATGCTTGGGCTGCTGCTGGTTTGCCTGCTGTCGCCGCCGGCGCGCATGCACGGCCGCGCCTGGTTGTGGCTGGGCACCTGCTTGCTGGCGTCCATCCTGCTGCTGTTGTACGCCCATACCTGGGTGCCGGTCAGCTCGCCCTTGATTGGCGGCTTGCTGATTTACGCCGGTTGCGCATGGCGCTGGCAGGCCAAGACCCATGCGCTGCTGCGGCAGGAAAGCGCATCCATGCAGTTGAGCCTGCGCGAAGCCGGCATGGCCTTGCCGCTGCGCGGCGGCGTGGAGACCGGCGCCGACGAAATCGAGCGCCTGATGCGGCAAATGCGCGCCTGGCAAGACTCCTACGCCAGCGTGCTCAATCTGTTGCCTTACCCCATTTTCTTCGAGCAGGACGGCAAGATCGTGCTCAGCAATCAGGCCGGGCGCAAGTTGCTCGGCGAGCACGGTGAACAGCGGCGGGCCGAGGACTGGATGCTGGCGCTGACCGCGGGCGCGCGCGCCAAGGCGCAGCGCAGCGGTGGCATCAGCATCGAGCAAGTGTGCGCCGGACCGGGCGAGCACATGCTGCTGGTCACCCCCTGCCCGGAGCTGTGCGCCGGCCGCGCCAGCAATCTGATCAGCCTGGTCGATCTGCCCAGCGTCAAGGAGACAGCGTCCAGCGACCGCCATGCGCTGCGGCAAATGGTGCACGACCTGCGCAATCCGCTCACCGCCATCCTGCTGCTGATAGAGCAGCGCGGCGGTGGCGACGGCCCGCGGCAAGATCAATTCCTCGATGAACTGCGCCGGCAAGTCCATTACAGCCTGCGCGTGGCCCAGGATTTCATGCAGCTGTCGCGCGCCGAGCATCTGAATCCGGCACATTTCCTGCCGGTGTCGCTGCGGGACCTGGCTGAAGAGGCCGTCGACCAGATCCGCGCCGGCGCCGGGCAACAGCGCATCGCCGTGCATGGCCCGGACGCGGCGGAGCCGCTGTGGGTGAACGGCCATTACGACATGCTGCTGCGCGCGGTGGTCAATGTGCTGGACAACGCCATCAAATACTCGCCGCCGGGCAGCGAGGTCACGGTGCGGCTGGCGTGCTGGGGCGAGTTGGCCGGCATCTGCGTGATAGACCAAGGCATAGGCATTCCCGAACATGCGCTGCCGCGGCTGTTCGAGCTGTTCTATCAAGTGGACGAACAGCGTCGCGACGGCGTCGGCCTGGGGCTGCCCTTCGTCAAGGCCGTGCTGCAAGCGCATGGCGGCCGTGTCGAGGTTAAATCCCGGAGCGGGATGGGCAGTGAATTCCAATTGCAAGCGCCAAGGCTGAGGCACCCAGCTTGCCTTCAGCAGGACGAAGAGGATGAGGAAGGCGCTTTCCCGGGCGCTGTTTAGCTTCTTTTGAGATTGATTGGGCAGACGGAACCGGTTTGGAACAATGCGGACAGCCTAGGCGGAGTGAAAACGCCGCCTGGGCCTGATATTCCTCACCCCCTGTTTATCAAGGAATGCTATGTCCGCACCCCGCAAGGCCGGCAGGCTCGCCCTGCCCGCGCTGGCCCTGAGCCAGATCGCCGCCTCCCTGATGCTGCTGGCTCCGGCCGGCGCCGGCGCCCATGGCTCGATGGAAGAGCCTATCAGCCGCATCTATTACTGCCGGAGCTCGGATAGCCCGGAAAACCCTAGAACCGCGGGCTGCCAGGCCGTCAAACAGCTGAACGGCGGACCGCAAGCCATCTATGACTGGAATGGCGTACGGCAAGGCAATGCCGGAGGCAATCACCAGCAAGTGGTGCCCAATGGCAAGCTGTGCGCCGGCGGCGACGGCAAAACGTTTGCCGGGCTGGATGCGGTCAAGGATCAGAACGGCCGTGCTATCGCCTGGCCCGCCACCACCATCAAGCCTGGTCCGGATGGCAAGTACACCATGACCTATCATCAGACCGCCAAGCATGCGACCGCCTATTTCAAATCCTATATCAGCAAGGACTCCTACGACTTCAGCCGTCCGCTGCGCTGGGATGACTTGCAGCCTATCGGCGATTCCGGCGCGCTGCCGCCGGAAACCAAGACCAAGCTGAGCGTCACCATCCCCGCCGGCATGCAGGGCAAGCGCGTGATTTACAATGTCTGGCAGCGCAGCGACAGTCCCGAGGCCTTCTACAGCTGTTCGGACGTCAACATCGTCGCCGACAACGTCGACTTCAAGCCGCTGGGGCCGCTGCTGGCCAGCCCGCACGATGCCAAAGTCAACTCCACCATTACGCTGCGTATTTTCGACAAGGCCCGCGGCACGGATCTTGAAAAGCACACCATCACGGTAGCGGCTGATCAGACTTCGCCGCAAGCATGGGCTTATGCATTGGCTGTCGAAGCCAACGCCATATCCCGCTTGGTCAAAATCGGCCAGTTGCAGAACGGTAAAGTAGTGCCGGTGCAAGATGCCACCGCCAACACGGTATTCGGTTTGGGCAAGGAATACAGCTTTGTGCTGGAGCACAAGGATGGCGGCACCAAGCCGCCGGATGAAATCGCGCCGGGCAAGGTCACGGTCAGCGGTCCGGCCAGCGCAGACAGCGGCGCCAATGTCAGCCTGTCGGCCCAGGCCGCCGTCGGCAGTAATCTGAAATACTTGTGGACAGTGTCGCCCAGCCTCTCTGGGCTGAACTTGAACACCGCCACCCTCAACTTCAAGGCTCCCGCCTTGAAGCAGGATACCGATTACACCTTCAAAGTCACGGTCAGCAATGCCTTGGGCAGCAATAACGCCACCCATAAGCTGAAGGTCAAGGCGGGCGGCACGCCGCCGCCCGCAGAGGGCAACTGGGATGCCCAGAAAACCTATGACAAGAAGTGCACCAAGGTGAGCCACAAGGGCAAGCAATGGATGAACGGCTGGTGGATTCGAGGTCTGGAGCCTGGCTCGGACGGCGCATGGGGGGCGTGGCGTATTGTGGGGTCGAGCAATATGCATAGCGAGTGCAAGGGCAAGTAAGGCCGGCATATTCGTCCGCGCTCCGCTGACTGCTGCTGACGCGCACGGCGGCATTCCGGCCTAGCGCCTGCCTACGATGACTGCGCGATGCAAGCAGGGCGGTGTGTTCGCGCTTGAAACGCTGATGTAGCGGCTGCGCATTGCGTCTTGCTGTCGTCTTCCTCTTGTTTTGCCTAGTCCGCGTGATCGCATAACGCGTTTTTGGAACCAAGCCCGGCAAGCATGCGCTTGCCGGGCTTTTTGCGTGAATGTCTGATTTTTATGTGTAATGAATGATTTTCAGCTTTCTTTGAGAATGATTGGGTGTCTGGCCAGGGTTTGGAACAATGCGGGCAAGTCGTTCACCAGCCGCTGCGGCTTGGGAATGAGCGGCAACTTAACCCTTAGACCGAGGTTTTTAGAACTATGACCGCATCTCGCAAAACCGGCAAAATCGTGCTGCCGGTATTGGCCCTGAGCCAGATCGCCGCTTCCCTGATGGCGCTTGCCCCGTCCACCGCCTCCGCGCACGGTTCCATGTCTTTCCCTATCAGCCGTGAAGTAGCGTGCAAGCTGGAGGGCGGGCATTGGAGCGGCACGAGCAAGTTCTCGGGCTGCGTGGCCGCGGCGTCCGCCGTGGATGACTGGACCGCGAATGCCCAGGGAGGCTCCGACGGCAAACATGAGCAGTTGGTGCCCAATGGCAATCTGTGTGGTGGTGGCAAGAAGGGAAGCTGGGCTGAGCTGGACAACCCGAAACACACTTGGCCTGCGGCAACGGTGCTCACACCCGGCGCGGATAGAAAGATGACCTTCCGTTATGCTCAGAGCGCTCCGCACTTCACCAAGTATTTCAAAGTTTACATTAGCAAGGACAGCTACAATCCCGCCAATCCGCTGACCTGGAATGACCTGGAACGGATTGGTCTGGATGAACGCAGGGATAAACCGGAGCTGACTGGGGACCTGGCAGCTCGTAAAGTCGGTTACACCGACATCGCGGTACAACTCCCGGCTTGGGCGACTGGCAAGCGCGTGGTTTACACCGTATGGCAGCGTGATCCGAATGACAACAATGAAGCCTTCTACTCCTGCTCCGATGTGGATATCGCATCGGCGAACAGCCAGTGGCAGCACAGCGGTGCGATCAATAAGCGCGATGTGGTGCTGAATCAGGGCATGAAAGTGACCATGCGAGTGTTCGACCGTGCTCGCGGCAGTGATATTGAACGCCATGAGATCACGGTGGCAGCTGGTCAGCAGCGACCGGAACAATGGGTGTTCGCCCTGGCCAAGCAAGTCAACAAGGACTCCAAGTTCGTTAAAGTGGGCAAGTTGGTAGGCAATGAGGTCCAACCGTTGGAGAGCGCAGACGAAAACTCGGTCTATGGCATCAACAAGGCTTACAACTTCGAAATTGAAACCTCGATGGGGGAAATCAAGCCGCCGGTGGACGACATCGCGCCGGGCGTGGTGAGCATCAGCGGCAAGACCGAAGCCAAGGCGGGCGAAGCCGTGAGCTTGCGTGCCAGCGCTGCCGCCGGCACCAATCTGAGCTATCTGTGGACGGTGTCGCCCAAGATCGATGGCCTGGCATTGAATACCGCCACCCTCAACTTCGCGGCGCCCAAGGTGAGCAAGAACACCGTGTACACCTTCAAGGCCACCGCCAGCAATGCGCTGGGTAGCAAGAATGCCACCCATGTGCTGACGGTCAAGGCCAATGACAACGGTGGCACGCCGCCGGTGGAAGGGGCTTGGGATGCCAAGAAGATCTATGACAAGGAATGCACCAAGGTCAGCCACAACGGTAAGGAATGGATGAATGGCTGGTGGACTCAGGGTAAGGAACCGGGTTCTGATGGCCAATGGGGTACTTGGCGCGTGCTTGGCTCCGCCGAAATGCACACCCAGTGCAAAGGCAAGTAAGCCCTTGACGGTGGCGGCTTGAGCGGCCGCCTCCGTCTTCGCCGCCCCGAGGCCGTCCAGGCCCCGGGGCGGTATTCATTCAGGCCTCAGCGCAAGCCCTCCAGCCCGTGCAAGGCCACTTCCATCTGCTGCTGAAACGGTTCCAGCAACACGCGCAGCTGTTTGCCGGCGAAGCCGTCTTCGTCATGCCGCAGCAATAGCGTCAGCACGCAACTCAAGGCCAGCTCGGCCTCGCGCAACACCGCCAAGTGGTCGATCAGCGCCTGCTCCAATTGCCGGCGCGCCTGTTGCGCCTGCGCCAGCGGCGCTTCGGCGCTCTGATCCACCGTTAGCGCGTGCAAGGCCTGCTCCAATTGCCGCAGCGCATGGCGGCCGGGGATAGGGATAGCCGTTTTCATCGTTGTCTCCTTCAATGCCGCGTCGCCAGCGCGCTCAGGCCGCTTTGCAGCCAATGCTGCGCCGGTTCCAGGGTGATGTGCAGCACATCGCAGGGGCAGGGTTGGGCACCGGCCTGGCGCAGCAGCGCCCGCACCGCGCGCAGGCTGTCATGGGCTTTGTGCAGATCGTTCAGCGCCGCGCGCAGATGGCGCTCGCGGATGTGCAACTGGCGTTCCAGCAGGTGCAGGCGTCCGGAAGTGAGGCCGGGCATGCGGCGTAATTGCTTGAGTACGAGCTTGAGTGGAAGAGAGGGAGATACTAAGGCGCGGTAGCGCCGGCTGGGTTGATGCGTCATCGGAAGGCTCCTATGGAAGAGCCTGCCTCCGCTGCTACGCGGATATGGCAGGCGGATGACGAGGGTAGCAGACCGGCCATAGCTCCGGCAGGCGCACGTGTGCGCCTCCCCGCCAGCGCCTGCCTTGGTAGGGCGGGACTATGGCGAGGCTATGGCTAATGAGCTGCTACACCCAAGTGCCGCAGAATCAGGCGGCACGCGGCGATTGTTGCCGATGGCAGCAGCAGGGTCAAGGCAAACGGCGTCGCGGCGTGAAGGAGGTGTGGCCGTGGCGCTTGCAATAGGGAATGGCGGACGGATGACAGGGGTAGCAGACCGGCCGCACAGACACACCGGTAGGCGCGTATGCGCCTCCCCGCCATCCGGCCGCCGTGGATGAGCCGTCGGCGCGGGCATGGGTTTGCGACGATGCCTGCCGTTGATGACGACAGGGGCAAGGCAGGCGGAGGGCAGAGTTAGCAGACCGGTCACAGGCACCCGGTAGGCGCAAAAGCGCCTCCCCGCCATCCGCCTGCCGTCTATTAAGCTATCGACACGGATATAGGCTTGCGGCGATGGTCGCCGCTGGCGGCGCGCGGGTCAAGGCGGCGGGCGCTTGTGGAGGCACGGGACAGGTTTGGAATCAGAAAACGATAGCGAGAGATGAATTTATATTTATTAGCAATGAAAGATTTTATTTGGGAAATATTAATTTTAAAATTAAATCCTAAATGACATAGAAGATAGTTGTAACCAAGGCCTGCGTTAGGGTATGCGTTTTGTATCTTAATGCCATGCCATTTTTAGGAATTATCCTATTTTTTGGCCGGGCGGCGAAAAATAAAATCGGCATGCCATGACCTCGGTTCATGGAAATACGCTGCGGGCCGGTGCTGGCATTGTCCCAAAATAATTAGTGAGGGGTTTTATGAAAAGAATCCTTATTGTGGCGGGCTTATGCGCTCCGGTTCTAGCGCAGGCCGGCAATACCATCAATTTCCAGGGGGAGGTGTCCACTCAAACCTGCTCGGTGGACATCAACGGGAATACCGCCAGCCCGGTGGTATTACTGCCCACGGTGCCGGCGAGCAGCTTGGACAAGAATGGCGCCGTGGCCGGGCAGACCGATTTCACCATCCGCTTGAGCGGATGTACCGCGGATGCCACCGCCGATACCCCGATCAGCGCCGTCTTCGTCGCTAACCGCTTGACGGCCACGGGCAATATCGGCAATGCCGGCACCGCCGGCAAGGTGGCCTTGCAATTGCTGGACCCGGCGTCGCCGGGAAGCCCGTTCAATCTGACTGGTGGCTACAAGGCGCCGGGCCTGGTGTTGAAGAAAGGCCAGACCACGGCCGCGTATGATTTTGCCGTGCGCTACTATGCCGAAGACGCCGCCAGCGCCGGAACGGTATTGGGCAGCGTGCAGTATGCGGTTTCCTACCAGTAAACGCGCCACTGCGGTCGCCTGTTGGGCGGCATGGCTGTTGTTGTTCGCCGGTCAGTTGGCCTGGGGCAGCGTGGTGCTGAACAATACCCGCATCATCTACCCCGGGCAGGCTCATGAGAGCAGTGTTCAGCTGAACAACCAGGACGCCAGCCCCAGCGTGGTGCAAGTCTGGGTGGACTCCGGCGATGAGAACTCCACGCCGGAGCAGGCCGTCGCGCCCTTCGCCGTGATGCCGGCGGTGTTCCGCATTGAAGCCAGGGCCGGTCAGACCGTGCGCTTGGTGTTCGACGGCAGTCCGCTGCCGCAGGACCGAGAGTCGGTCTACTACTTCAATCTGCTGCAGATCCCGTCTATCAATCAGGCTTTCTCCGGGCAGAACCAGATGCTGGTGATGCTGCGCAACCGGCTCAAGCTGTTCTACCGCCCGCCGACGATAGCCGGCCGCGTGGAACAGGCGCCCTGCCAATTGGGCTTCTCCGTGCAGCGCCAGGGCCGGGGCTGGCGTTTGAGCGCCGATAACCGCAGCGGTTATTTCCTGACGCTGAGCGGCGGTCAACTGATCAGCAACGGCAAGGCGCATGCCTTCAAAGCCGAGATGTTGACGCCGTTCTCCCGCGCCAGCTGGCCGCTGCCGGAGCTGACGCAGCCCCGGGCGCCGCTGTCGGTGCGCTTTAGGCATATCAATGACTACGGTGGGGTGAATGAGGTGGAGTCTGCCGCCGTGCTGGCGGAGTGATGCCGCCGGCGCTGGCTTCAAATGGCCGCTCGTTCTGCGCCCGGCATTGGCCGCCTGCCTGTCCGCCGGCCCGGCTTGGGCCGACGGACAGGCAGCGGACATGCCGGCCTTGCCCGTTTATCGTTTCGACAGCCGCTTGCTGCTGGGCAGCCCACTGGCGAATGGGCTTGAGCGTTTCAATCAGCCGGATCAGGTGGATCCAGGCGAATACTTGGTGGACGTTTTCGTCAATGGCGCATTTTATTCCCGCAAGACCGTGAGCTTCCGCCGTAGCGGCGAGCATCCGGTCCATGCCTGCCTGGATCGGGATTGGCTGCTCAGGGCCGGGATGCGACCGGAGAGCCTGGTGCCGGATGAGGAGGACGGCGCAGCGTGCCGACCATTGGCCTTGCGTATTCCCGGCGCCGGCAGTGTGTTCGATCTGTCGCGGCTGCGGCTGGATCTGTCCTTGCCGCAGGCGGCGATGCGGCGAACGCCACGCGGCCAGGTGGCGGAGGAGGATCTGGACGCCGGCGCGGCCATCGCCTTCGTCAATTACGACGTCAATGGCTACCGTGTCAGCAGCGGCGATGTCAGCAGCAACTACCATTATCTGGCCGCCGATGCCGGGGTGAATCTGGGGTTGTGGCGTTTGCGCCAGCAGTCCAATTACAGCGGCGGCACCGGTGGCGGGCGCTGGAATAATATTCGCAGCTATGCGCAGCGCGCGCTGCCCGGCTGGCGCAGCGAGCTGACGCTGGGCGACGGTTCCAGCGGCGGCGGGCTGCTGAGCGGCGTCGGTTTTCGCGGCCTGCAATTGCGCAGCGACGAGCGGATGCTACCGGATGGTTTGCGCGGCTATGCACCGGTGGTGCGCGGCGTGGCTGACAGCAATGCGCGGGTGGTGGTGCGCCAGGGCCAGCAGGAGGTTTATCAGACCGTGGTCGCGCCCGGTCCCTTCGTGATCGACGATCTGTTCCCCACCAGCTATCAAGGCGACTTGGAGGTGGAGATCACCGAGGCGGACGGGCAGGTGAAACGATTCACCGTGCCGTTCGCGGCGGTGCCGACATCGATACGGCCGGGCCAGGCGCGCTACAACCTGACCTTGGGCCAATTGCGCAACACGTTGGACGACAAGCCGCTGTTCGCCGATCTCGCTTATCAGCGCGGCTTCAGCAATGCGCTGACCGCCAATATGGGCGCGAGGCTGGCGTCGGGCTACGCCGCGGCGCTGGGCGGCGTGGTGTGGGGATCGCGCTTTGGTGCGCTGGGCGCGGACGCCACGTATTCCCGCTCGCGCGACAGCGACGGCGGGCCACTTATGGGCTGGCGCGCGGCCTTGTCGTATAGCCATACCCTCCAGCCAACCTCCACGGCCATCACCTTGGCCGGTTACCGTTACTCCACCCGCGGCTACCGCGATCTGGTCGACGCGGTGGGCGCGCGCCAGGCGTTCCGGCGCGGCGAGAGCTGGCATTCCAGCAGTTTCCAGCAGCGCAATCAGTTCACCGCCAGCGTCAATCAGCGGCTGGGCGGCTACGGTAGCCTGGCGCTGTCCGCGTCGATCAGCGATTACTACAGCGGCAAGCAGCGGGACGGCCAGTTGCAGCTGAGCTATCAGCATCAGATCGGTTCTGTCGGCTACGGGGTGTCGGTCTCGCGCCAGCGCGTCGGCCAAATGGGCCGCGCCCTGCCGATGCTGGACAGCGGGCGGGTCGGCAATACCGTGTCGTTCAATCTGTCCATGCCGTTGGGCACCGCGCGGCGTGCGCCCATGCTGGCGGCGTCCAGCAGCCGCAGCGGCGGCGAGGGCAATCAGCAATTGTCGCTGAGCGGCAGCGCCGATGAGGCGCAGACACTCAGTTATGGCGTCAATGTGGCGCGCGCTGTCCCCGACGGTTCTGGCAGCTTGAGCGCTAATGCGCAGAAGCGCTTTGCGCCGGTGACGCTGGGCGGCAGCTATTCACGGGGGCGTGATTTTTCGCAGGTCGGCGTCAGCGCGCGCGGCGCGCTGGCGCTGCATCGCGGCGGCGTGACTTTGGGGCCGTACCTGAGTGAAACCTTCGGCCTGGTGGAAGCGCCCGGCGCCAGCGGCGCGGTGGTGCGCAATGGCTTGGGCGCGACGGTGGACCGCGCCGGTTATGCGCTGATTCCGGCGCTGACGCCTTACCGCTACAACGAGGTGGCGCTGGACAGCAAGGGCCTGGCGGCAGGCGTGGAGCTACTGGGAGACCAACAGCGCACCGCGCCGTACGCCGGAGCGGCGGTGCGGCTGAAGTTCGCCACCCGCAGCGGCCAGGCAGTGTTGATCAAGGGATGGCTGGCCGATGGCTCGGCCTTGCCGATGGGCGCAATGGTGTACGCGGAAGACGGCGCCAATATCGGCATGGTGGGCCAGGGGGGGCAGGCTTATGCGCGGGTCGGCGCGCGCAAGGCCAGCTTGCGAGTGAAATGGGGCGATGACGCGGATAGTCAATGCGTATTGCCGTACACGCTGGCGGACGAGACGGGTAGCCGGTCCATCGTCCGTCTGGAGGCGGCGTGCGCGCCGCTGCCCAATCCATGAGGAGCAAGATGAAATATCAATCCGATGCCTTGGGCGCTGCGATGCTGCTGGTGGGGGCCTTGTCCAGCATGTCGGCGCAGGGCGCCTGTTATCGCGTGTCGCGCTCTTCGCCGACGACCGATATCAATGCGGTGGACTATGTCGAACCCGGCAGGGGCGAGGTCAGGATTTGGGACGGTGCGACGGATACTGCCGGCCAGGGGGCGCTGGCGATGACCATCAATATCAATAACGAGGCGTTCCAGCCGGACGGCACTTTATTGGCCAGCAAGGTGCTGAGCATCTATGACTTGGGTTCCGGCCATACCGGCGGCTATGCGCCGGAGCAGGTGCTGTTTCGCTGCTCGCCGGAAGAAAAGCCGGAGACTTTTTATGAATACTATTCGACCAATGGCGACAACGATTGGGCCGGCAAGGACGAGGAGGGCAGCGCCATCGGTCTGCCGCAGGCGTATCGCACGGTACAGCGCGGCCTGATGGCGCGGGTGACCAATCTGAATACCGGCGAGTACGCGTCGCGCTATTGGAAACGGCGGCCGCTGGTGCTGGATATGGCCAATGATCGCGATGAGCGCGGCTGGTATCTGATCAAGGCCAAGCACTTCAGCAACTACAAGGTGGAGTTTTTCAAATACAGCCAGTCCAAGGGGTCGGGAGACATAGGCTGGCAGGACGGGCCGGCCGGCCAGAACTGGATGTATGCCCAACCCATCGCCTATAGCGCGTTTCAGGGCGGCGGCGGCTCGCCGTGGTTGAGCGAGGGCGCCGACCATAATCAAAACTTCAGCGGCTGGTTTTGGGATTGGCCCGGCGCGATCAATCCGTATCAGGTGGTGAAGGTGCGCCGCAGCGCCAGCTGCCGCGTGGAGACGGTGACGCCGGTGGTGGCGTTTCCGGCGATCTCGGTGGCCGAGTTGGAGCAGGGCGGGCAACGCACGCTGCCGGTGGACATCCGCCTGCAGTGCCAGACCGGCGCGCCGGCCAATGCCGGCCTGAGCGGTTTTCAAAGCGGCACGGCACAGGGGCAGACGGCGATGGGGCTGCTGGTGCAGCCGGCAAATTACCAGGCGGCGTTGACAGAAGGCCTGGGCACGAGTGGCGGCGGGGTCAGCCACCTGCTGTCCGACGGTTACGGCGTCAACCCGGCGGTGGCGACCGGGGTGGGCGTGGCGTTGCGGAGGCCAGGCGGCCAAGTGCTGAATCTGCTTAGCGACGTGCTGCTCACCGGGGGCGGCGGCGATGCCGGCTGGTATCCGGTACTGCAAGACACCGCCGAACTGGGCAGCCAGGATGGCTGGACCCGCTATCAGGCGCGGATGCAGGCGGTGCTGACCCGTTTGCCGGGCAAGAGGGTCAAGGCCGGAGGCTTGAACGCGACGGCGCAGGTGGTGATCCGTGTGCAATAAGGCCTGGCGCTGGGGCTTGCGCGGTTTGCTGTGCCTGCTGTGCGGCAGCAGTTGGGCTGGCCTGATGGCGGAGTCCACGCGGGTGGTGTTCGCCGGCGGCAGCGCCGAGCAGTCGCTGCAATTGATCAATCTGAATCGCTATCCGGTGCTGGTGCAGGCTTGGGTGGATGATGGGCGGCTGGACTCCGGCCCGGACACGCTGGGCGCGGAGGCGGCGGTGATGCCGATGCCGCCCATCTTTCGTCTGAACCCGGATGGGCAGATCAGTCTGCGCTTGATCGCGACCGGCACCCCATTGCCCGTGGACCGAGAGTCGCTGTTCTGGCTGAATCTGTATGAAATCCCGCCGGCGCGCATGGATTTGCCGGCGGCGGCCCGGACGCTGACAGTCACGCTGCGTACCCAGATGAAGGTTCTGATGCGGCCAGCCGGACTCCGTGCTGCGCTCGAGGACTTGCCGCGGTGGCTGCGCTTCGCCGTCACGCGGGAGCCCGGCGGCGCGCAGTTGCGCATAGACAATCCCAGCCCTTATTTCGCCAGCTTCCGTGCCTTGGAACTGCGCTGCGCCGGCTTGCCCGCGCTGGCGTTGGCGGCGGACATGGCTCCGCCGCTGGCGGCCCTGAGCCTGCCCTTGCCAGCGTCTTTCCATTGCGAGGACGGCGCGGCGACAGCGCGCTTCCTGCTGCTGGACGACGACGGTCAACCCTTGGCCGGCGAGACCCGCGTGGGCGAGCGTTGAACGCGCCGGCGCGCTAGGCAGAAATACAGCGCGCCGGGCGCGATCAGTCCCACCAGCCAGGAAATGTCCACCTGCCCCAGATAGGGCAACAGCGGACCGCTGTAAAAACGGGTGGCGATGAAGGGCAGCTGCGCCAGAAGGCCAAACAGATAGCTGGCGATGCCGACCCGGTTCCAGCGTCCATAACGGCCGTCGGGATCGCTCAGGGCGGCAAGGTCGTACTGTTCCTGGTTGACCCAGTAGTAGTCCACCAGATTGATGGCGCTCCACGGGGTGAAGAAGGTCAGCAGGAACAGGATGAAGGATTTGAAATGCAGCAGGAAATCGTGCTGCGCCGCCAGCGCGATCGCGGCGGACAAGCCGACGATGGCCAGCACGAACACCAGGCGCTGGCGGCGGCCTATCTTCGCTTCGCGCTGGAAGCCGCTGAGCATGGTGGCCAGGCACATGAAGCTGCCGTAGGCGTTCAGCGTGGACACGGTGATCTTGCCAAAGGCGATGCTGAAGAACAGGAAGCTGGCCATTGCGCCGCTGGCGCCCAAGCCGACGATGTAGGCCACTTCCTGGCCGACGAAGCGCGGGCCGGCCAGCGCGGCGGCGAACACGCCCAGCGTCATCGCGATCTGCGCGCCCAATACCGAGCCGCCGCCCACGCATAGAAAGGTGCGCAGCGGCGATACGCCGCTGGGCAGGTAGCGCGAGTAGTCGGCGACGTAGGGACCGAAGGCGATCTGCCAGGAGGCGGACAGCGACACCGCCAGCAGGAAGCTGTCCCAGGCGAAGCGGTGATTGCGCAGCAGCGGCGTGATGTCGTTGACGCTGAGCAGGCGCGCGAACAGATAGGCGAAGGCGATCAGGCCGAGCACGGTGGCGGCGCGGCCCAGCAGGTGGATCATCCGGTAGCCGCATGCCGCGAACAGCGCGATCACGGCGGAAAAGATCAGGATACCGGCGCTTGGGCTGAGGCCGGTCAGCTGGGCGATGGCCTGGCCGGATAGAATGGTGCCGGTGGTGTTGAAACCGATATAGAGCACACAGACCAGCGCCAGCGGCAGGGTGGCGCCCAGCACGCCGAACTGCACGCGGCTGGAAATCATCTGCGGCAGTCCCAGCCGCGGCCCCTGCGCGCCATGCAGCGCCATCACCGCGCCGCCCAGCACCTGGCCCAGCAGCAGGCCGATCAAGGACCAGAACACATCGCCGCCCAGCACCACCGCCAGCGCGCCGGTGATGATGGCGGTGATCTGCAGATTGGCGCTGAACCATAAGGTGAATTGACTGAGCAGGCGGCCGTGGCGTTCGTTCTCCGGGATGAAGTCTATTGCCCGGGTTTCGATCAGGCTGGCTTGAGGCGGGGAATTCATCAGCGTTCTCCTGTGTGCCGGCTAAACCGGGGCAGTTTCCGGCGCGGGCGGTGGGACCTCGACTCTAAATGTCTATACAGATTGTGGTCAATTGTTATGTAATATATTAATTTTTGGCGGGAGCGGACCGGCTTGCGCCTGGTCAACAGGGGGGAAAGCCGCGCTTGGCATACTGGCCGCCATCCAGGGCCGCCACGGGCGGCCCTGGCCTATTCAAGCGGGAGTGATGAAATGATTGTGGTGATCGGCGCCGGGGTGTCCGGCCTGTCCTGTGCCTGGCAGCTGCGGCGGCGCGGCGTGGAGGCGGTGGTGTTGGAGGCGTCCGCGCGCGTTGGCGGCAAGGTGCTGAGCCTGGATCTGGAGCCGGGGCTGATGGAGGCGGGGCCGAACACCTTGCTGGCGGACGAGGCGCTATGGCAGTGGCTGCTGGAGCTGGGCCTGACGCCGTTGACGCCGGCGCCTGGCCCGCAACGCCGCTATGTGTTGCTGCACGGCCAATACCGGGCCTTGCCCGCCAACCCGGCCGCGCTGCTGGCCGGTTCCTACTTCAGTTGGGGCGCCAAGTGGCGCTTGCTGAGCGAGCCCTGGCGCCGTTCCACGGCGGCGGAGGCGGAAACGGTGGCGGATTTTTTCCGGCGCCGGCTGGGCGAGGAGGTGCTGGCCAAGGCGGTGGATCCCTTTGTCGGCGGCGTGTTCGCCGGCGATCCGGAGACCTTGCTGATGGCGGAATGCCTGCCCGGGCTGGCGGCGGCGGAGCGCGAGGCCGGTTCGATGGCGTTGGGCATGTGGCGGCGCTGGCGGCGCGGCGACGCGCGGCGCAAGCGGATGTGCACCTTGCCGGGGGGGCTGTCCAGCCTGGCCCAGCGGCTGGCGCGCGATCTGGACGTGAGGCTGGAGTGTCCGGCGCAGGGCCTGGAGCGCGTCGATGACGGCTGGCGGGTGCTGACGCCGCAAGGGCCGCTGCCGGCCCGCGCGGTGGTACTGGCGCTGCCGGCGCCGCAGGCGGCGTCCTTGCTGAGCGTCTGCGAGCCGGAATGGGCGCGCGCTTGCGCGGCGGTGCGCTACGCGCCGCTGACCGTGGTGGCGACCATGGCGGCGGACGAGGATTTGCATCGACCGCTGGCGGGCTTCGGCGCGCTGCATCCCGCGGCGGAAGGCGCTTTGGCCCTGGGACATCTGATGTCCAGCCGGACGTATCCACACACGGCGGCGCCGGGCGCGCGGCTGGTGACCAGCTTCATCGGCGGCAGCCGCCAGGCGGAACTGGCCGCCTTGCCGGACCCGGCGCTGTTGCAGCGCTTGAACCTGGAACTGGCGCGGCTGTTCGGCCTGCGGGGCGCGCCGCTGAGCCAGCGCGTCGTGCGCTGGCCGCAGGCCTTGCCGCAGGGCACGGCGGCGATGACGGCCTTGCGGCCGCTGGCCGCCGCCGCGAGCGCGCGTGGTCTGCACGCCTGCTCCAACTGGCTGGACGGGGTGTCGCTGCCGGACTGCCTGGCCAAGGGGCGGGCGTTGGCGGATAGGCTGGCGGAGCAGGCCTTGGCGCGCGGCGCATCCGTCGGCTGACGTCGTGGCGGCGGCGGGCCGCGGGCGGGAAGGGGAGATACAGGCCGGTTTCGCCGGCCTTTTTGATTTGCCGCCAACGGCTTGGCTTTGCGTGGGGGGCGCTAGGCGGTAGAATCGGCCTTTGACTTTTCACTTTGCTCACCACGTCTATGCTTACCTTCCAGGAAATCATCCTCACGCTCCAGCACTATTGGAACCGCCAGGGCTGCGCCTTGCTGCAGCCTTACGACACCGAAGTGGGCGCGGGGACCTCGCACACCGCCACCTTCCTGCGGGCGTTGGGACCGGAGCCGTGGAACGCGGCCTATGTGCAGCCGTCGCGTCGTCCCAAGGACGGCCGTTACGGCGAAAACCCCAATCGTCTGTTCCAGCATCATCAATTCCAGGTGGTGTTGAAGCCGTCTCCGTCCAACATCCAGGAGCTGTACCTGGGCTCGCTGCAGGAGCTGGGCCTGGACCCGACGGTGCAGGACATCCGCTTTGTCGAGGACGACTGGGAAAACCCGACGCTGGGCGCCTGGGGCCTGGGCTGGGAAGTGTGGCTGAACGGCATGGAAGTGACCCAGTTCACCTATTTCCAGCAAGTGGGCGGTCTGGACTGCAAGCCGGTGCTGGGCGAGATCACTTACGGCCTGGAACGGCTGGCGATGTATCTGCAGGGCGTGGAAAACGTCTACGATTTGATCTGGACCCATCTGCCGGACGGCCAGCCGGTCACTTACGGCAATGTGTTCTTCCAGAATGAAGTGGAACAGTCCAAGTACGCGTTCGAGCACAGCAATGTCGAGCTGCTGTTCCGCCAGTTCAACGACTACGAGGCCGAGGCCAAGTCGCTGCTGGAAGCCAGCTTGCCGCTGCCGGCCTACGAGATGATTCTCAAGGCCGGTCACACTTTCAACCTGCTGGACGCGCGCGGCGCGATCTCGGTGACCGAGCGCGCCACCTATATCGGCCGCATCCGCACCTTGTCCCGCGGCGTGGCGCAGGCGTATTACGACGCCCGCGAAGCGCTGGGCTTCCCGATGTGCCGGCAGGCCTGATCGTGGCCGCCGCCCCCTTGTCGTCTTTCGCTGAAGGAATGCGCATGAAAGCCTGTTTCGCCTGCTTTTGCGCCGCGCTGGCGCTGCCGGCGCTGGCCGAGCCCGCCGCCGACTGGGTGGCGTATCAGGACGGCAAGGCGCTGCAGCTGGCGATAGACGGCAATTCGCTGTGGCTGGGGCAGGACGGGCTGGTGCACTTCGTCAACCAGGAACGGTTCGACAAGGTCCAGTACGAGAAAAGCTATAAGCTGAAATTCAATATCCGCCGCAGCGTAGGTTACGCCGACTGCGGCAAGTACCAGTATGTGTTTGTCAGTTCCGACTACTTTGATCGCAACAACAAGCACCTGTTCTCAACCATGTTTCCAGTGCCGCGCCACGCCTGGAAATGGCAGCCCGTGTATCAGGGATCGGTCGCCGACGCCATGATGAAGGTGATCTGCGAAGCCGCCGGGGCCGCCAAGCGTTAAGTTTTAGAGTGAATATGAACCAGACATTGCTGATTGAGTTGCTCACCGAGGAGCTGCCGCCCAAAGCGCTGGAAAAGCTGGCCGCCAGTTTTGCCCAGACCATAGGCGACGAATTGAAGAAAATGCAGTTCGCGCCGGCCGACGCCGAAGCAACGGTCTACGCCTCGCCGCGCCGCCTGGCGGTGCAGCTGGCCAATGTGGCCGCCTTGCAGCCGGACCAAAAGGTCACCCGCAAGGGCCCGGCGGTGGCCGCCGGCATGAAGGACGGCCAGCCGACGCCGGCGCTGGCCGGTTTCGCCCGCTCCTGCGGCGTGGAGGTGTCCGCGCTGTCCACCATGAGCGACGGCAAGCAAGATGTATACGCCTACGAGAGCGTCAAGCAAGGCCAGCCGCTGGCCGCGGTGCTGGCCGACGTGGTGGCGCTGGCGCTGAAAAAGCTGCCGGCGCCCAAGCTGATGCGCTGGGGCAGCCTGGACGTGCAGTTCGTGCGCCCGGTACACGGTCTGATCATGTTGCACGGCGACACGGTGGTGCCGGGCGAGGTGCTGGGCCTGCACAGCGGCCAGCGCACCCGCGGTCATCGCTTCCTGTCCCAGGGCGAGGTGACGGTGGCCAATGCCGACGCCTATGCCCGCACCCTGCATGAATCCGGCAAGGTGGTGGCCAGTTTCGACGCTCGCCGCGAACTGATCCGCCACAAGCTGACCGAGGCCGCCGCCCGCCTGAACGCCACCATCGCCGCGCCGGAGGCCTTGTTCGACGAGGTGACCGGCCTGGTGGAATGGCCGGTGGTGCTGGAAGCCGGCTTCGAGGCCGAGTTCCTGCGCGTGCCGCAGGAGTGTCTGATCCTGACCATGCAGCAGAACCAGAAGTATTTCCCGCTGCTGGACGCGTCCGGCAAGCTGATGAACCGCTTCCTGCTGGTGTCCAACCTGGAAACCGCGGACCCGTCCTTCATCGTCGGCGGCAATGAGCGCGTGCTGCGCGCGCGCCTGTCCGACGCCAAGTTCTTCTTCGAGCAGGACCAGAAGGCGCGGCTGGACAGCCGCTTGCCGCGTCTGGCCAATGTGGTCTACCACAATAAGATCGGTTCGCAGCTGGAGCGCGTCGAGCGCCTGCAGAGCATCGCCGGCGCCATCGCCCATGAGCTGGGCGCCGACGCCGCGCTGGCCGCCCGCGCCGCCTACCTGGCCAAGGCCGATCTGGTGTCCGACATGGTGGGCGAATTCCCCGAGCTGCAGGGCGTGATGGGCATGTACTACGCCCAGCACGACGGCGAGCACGCCGAAGTGGCCGCCGCCATCGAAGGCCATTACCACCCGCGCTTCGCCGGCGACACGCTGCCGGAAGGCAAGATCGCCACCGCGGTGGCGTTGGCGGACAAGCTGGAAACCATCGTCGGCATCTGGGGCATCGGCCTGATCCCCACCGGCGACAAGGATCCGTTCGCCTTGCGCCGCGCCGCGCTGGGCGTGGTGCGCATGGCGCTGGACGCGGACCTGGACCTGAAGGCGCTGCTGGACATCGTCGCCGCCGCCTTCCCGGCCGGCAAGCTGTCCGCCACCGTGGCCGACGAGGTGTTCGGCTTCATGATGGACCGCCTGAAGAACTTCCTCGCCGCCGATTACAAGGGCGACGAGATCGACGCGGTGCTGGCGCTCTCGCCCAGCCGGCTGGCGGAAGTACGCGCGGTGTTGTCCGCCGTCGCCGCTTTCAAGGCGCTGCCGGAAGCGGCCGCGCTGGCCGCCGCCAACAAGCGGGTCAAGAACATCCTGAAAAAGGCCGAAGGCGAAGTGGGCGCGGTGAATCCGGCGCTGCTGAGCGAAGCGGCCGAGCAGGCGCTGTTCGCCGCCGTCGAGCAGTTGGCGCCGCAGGTGGACGATAAGTTCGCCGCCCGCGATTTCGCCGCCGCGTTGACCCAGCTGGCCTCGCTGCGCGCGCCGGTGGACGCTTTCTTCGACGGCGTGATGGTGATGGCGGACGACGCCGCGGTGCGCAACAACCGCATCGCCCTGCTGGCGCGGCTGGCCGGCTTGTTCAACCGCGTGGCCGACATTTCGCTGCTGGCGGAGTAATCCCACGGGGCGGCTCAGGCCGCCCCGGCATGTTCCAGACGGGGAAAAACCGTGAAACTAGTCATTCTCGACCGCGATGGCGTGATCAATCAGGACCGCGACGATTTCGTCAAATCGCCGGCGGAATGGGTGCCGATCGAGCATAGCCTGGAGGCGATCGCCAATCTGACCCAGTCCGGCTGGCGCGTGGTGGTGGCCACCAATCAATCCGGCATCGGCCGCGGCCTGTTCGATGTGCAGGCGCTCAACGCCATGCACGAGAAGATGCACCGGCTGGTGGGGCAGGCCGGCGGGCGCATCGACGCGGTGCTGTTCTGTCCGCACGGCCCCAGCGCCGGCTGCGATTGCCGCAAGCCGCTGCCGGGCATGGTGCTGGAGATCGCCGAGCGCTTCAATGTGAAGCTGGACGGCTTGCCGCTGATCGGCGACAGCCGCCGCGATCTGGAATCGGTGGCGGCGGTGGGTGGCCTGCCCATCCTGGTCAAGACCGGCAAGGGCGCCAAGACGCTGGCCGACGGCGAGCTGCCGGCCGGCACCCTGGTGTTCAACGATTTGTACGATGCCGCGGAATATTTGATCGATTCGCGCGAGCGCTGATTTTTGATAAGGATACTTTCCCAAGCATGCTGAGTTTATGGCTTCGTAATCTGCTGTACTGGCTGGTGCTGATCGTGATCACGCCGCTGTTCTTCTTCCTGCTGCTGCTGTCCGCGCCGCTGCCGCGCCGCGCGCGCCATGTGTTCGGCGTCAGTTGGGCGCAGAGCCTGCTGTGGATGCTGGAGCATGTGATCGGCCTGAAATACAAGGTGTTGGGCGCGGAGAATATTCCGGATCAGCCCTCGGTGATCTGCTCCAAGCACCAGTCCGGCTGGGAAACGCTGGCCTTGCAGAAGATCTTTCCGTGGCAGGTGTACGTGGCCAAGCGCGAGCTGACCTGGATTCCGGTGTTCGGCTGGGGCCTGGTGCTGATGAACCCCATCATCATCAACCGTTCCGACCGCGCCAACGCCAACCAGCGCCTGCTGGAGCAGGGGCTGGAGCGCAAGCGCCACCGCTTCTGGATCACGGTCTTCCCGGAAGGCACCCGCACCAAGCCGGGCGTGGTGGGCAAGTACAAGCTGGGCGCGGCGCGCATGGCCAAGCAGTTCGACATGCCGCTGGTGCCGGTGGCGCACAACGCCGGCGAGTTCTGGCCGCGCAACGCCTTCCTGAAATACCCCGGCGAGATCACCGTGGTGGTGGGCAAGCCCATCGTGCCGGATGAGGCGCTGGGGCCGGAGGCGATGATGAAGGATGCCGAGCAGTGGATCGAGGCGCGTCAGCGCGAGATCGGCGGCGTCGGCCCGTTCGCGGACGCGGATGAAAAGCGCAAGCGTCTGGCTGCGTCTGCCGCTGCCTGACGGCGAGGTGGACGTGGTGCTGACCCGGCGTCCGCGCAAGAGCGTGGGCATACGGGTCAGCGCGGGCAGGGTGGAGTTGGTCGCGCATCCGGCGGTCAGCGCCGCCCGGCTGCGCGAAGTCTTGTTCGAACGCCGCGACTGGATCGCCGGCCATGTGGCGCGGCAAAAGCTGGCGCGGCAGCAGGCGGCCGATCTCAGTCAGCTGCGCTGGCAGGGCGAGCCCTTGCCCATCGTGCTGACGGCCGGCGCGCGCCGTAGCGCCCGGCTGTTGCCGGAGGGGGTGCTTGTTACCGGTATCGCCGAGGGCGACGCGGCGGGGCTGAAACAGGTGGTATGCCGATTTTTCCAGCGCGAAGCCGCCTTGCGTTTTCCATCGCGGCTGGCGGAACTGGCGCGCGCTTGCCGCCGCCAGCCCAGCGGCCTGCAATTGTCGTCGGCGCGCACGCGCTGGGGCAGTTGCACCGCGGCCGGGGTGATTCGCCTGAATTGGCGCTTGCTGCAAGCGCCGCCGGCGGTGCTGGACTACGTGATCGCCCACGAGCTGGCTCACCTGGAACACATGAACCATTCGCCGGCGTTCTGGGCGGAAACCGCGCGCCTGTACCCGGATTGGCAGACGGCGCGGCGCTGGCTGAAGCAGCACGGCGCCGAGCTGTTCCATTTTGATTGATGAATTAAGGAGAGTGATGATGCGTTTACTGCACACCATGCTGCGAGTGGGCAATCTGGAGCGCTCGCTGGCGTTTTACCAGGAAGTACTCGATATGAAGTTGCTGCGCCGCCAGGATTACCCGGACGGCCGCTTCACCCTGGCCTTCGTCGGCTATGGCGCCGAAGAAGAACAGACGGTGCTGGAACTGACCCACAACTGGGACACCGAGTCCTATGAGCTGGGCAACGGCTACGGCCATATCGCCATCGAGGTGCCGGACGCCTACGCCGCCTGTGACATGGTGCGCGCCAAGGGCGGCAAGGTCACCCGCGAAGCCGGCCCGATGAAGCACGGCACCACGGTGATCGCCTTCGTCGAAGACCCGGATGGCTACAAGATCGAGTTCATCCAGCGCTGAGGCGTTCGGCTCTGCTGACAAGGCCGGTGGCGTCACGCCGCCGGCCTTGTTTCATTAAACGCTTAATTAGCGTGGCAATCGCGCAAAAACGCCTGCTTTCGATACCGGTTTTCCTTGTCCGGGCAGCCCGAGTTATGGGACGATGTAACGCTTTGTAACTGTTCTGATCGAACCAGGCCCATACGGGCGCGCTGGCGCTGTCAGTGCCGTGATCCGGCCTTGGCGGGAGGCGGAGCGTCAGCGCAACGGCATCCGGCCGCCGTTGCGCTTCAACAATATCGCCGGAATCCATTCTTTGCATAGAGCCTGTCCAAGGCTGTCTTGGCACAGGCGATGGCGCTTTTATCAATGGGCGTCATGCCCTCGGGAAGATAGATGACCAAAACACTCTTTAGCGCCGCAGCCCTGGCCTTGCTGCCGGCATTGGCGCAAGCCGCCGAGCTGGACGGCGCCACGCTGAGCTTGGCCTGGGGCTTGCCGTTCGCCGGCATTCTGCTGTCCATTGCCTTGTTTCCGATTTTCGCGCCGGGCATCTGGCACCATCATTTCGGCAAGATCACCGCGGTGTGGACCGTACTGTTCCTGGCGCCCTTCGCCGTGGCTTACGGCCTGGGCACTTCGACGGCGCTGATCGTCCACGCGTTGTTCGCCGAATACATACCCTTCATCGTGCTGCTGTTCTCGCTATACACCGTGTCCGGCGGCATTCTGGTATGGGGCTCCTTGCACGGCTCGCCCAAGCTCAACACCGCCATTCTGGCGATAGGCACCGCGCTGGCCTCCATCATGGGCACCACCGGCGCGGCGATGCTGCTGATCCGCCCCCTGCTGCGCGCCAATGAAAAGCGCAAGCACAATGTGCACGTGGTGGTGTTCTTCATCTTCCTGGTGGCCAATATCGGCGGCGGCCTGACCCCGCTGGGCGATCCGCCGCTGTTCCTCGGCTTCCTCAAGGGCGTCAGCTTCGGCTGGACGGTGCAGCATATGGCGCTGCCGGTGCTGGTGCTGTCGCTGGCGCTGCTGGCCATCTTCTACGCGCTGGACAGCCATTTCTTCAAGAAGGAAGCGCAGGCGGGCACGCTGCCGGAAATCGACCGTTCCAAGGACAAGCCGATCAAGCTGCACGGCAAGCGCAATCTGTTCCTGCTGGCCGGCATCATCGCCGCGGTGCTGATGTCCGGCATCTGGAAACCGGGCGTGGTGTTCGACATCATGGGCACCCATGTGGAGTTGCAGAATATCGTGCGCGACCTGGCGCTGCTGGCCTTGGCCTTCGCCTCGCTGTGGATCACCCCCAAGCAGGTGCGCGCTGGCAATGAGTTCAACTGGGATCCCATCCTGGAAGTGGGCAAGTTGTTCGCCGGCATCTTCATCACCATCGGTCCGGTGATCGCCATCCTGCGCGCCGGCGCCGACGGCCATCTGGCCAGCCTGGTGCACATGGTGTCCGACGCCAATGGCCTGCCGGTCAACACGATGTATTTCTGGATGACCGGCATCCTGTCCAGCTTCCTGGACAATGCGCCCACCTATCTGGTGTTCTTCAACCTGGCTCACGGCGACGCCCAGGTGCTGATGGGCCCGATGGCGGACACCTTGCTGGCGATCTCCATGGGCGCAGTGTTCATGGGCGCCAATACCTATATCGGCAACGCGCCCAACTTCATGGTCAAGGCCATCGCCGAGCACCGCCATGTGAAGATGCCGAGCTTCTTCGGCTATCTGGGCTGGTCCTGCGCCATCCTGCTGCCCTTGTTCGTGCTGATGACGCTGATCTTCTTCTGAGCCGCTCGTCCACTGTGAAAAAGCCCGCTGTCGCGGGCTTTTTTCATGGCGGGCCGTTCAGTGATGGCCAAAGGCGGTGCCGCCCCTGCCGTCCGGCAGCGCGATGCGGATATTCTGCATCATGCCCTGGTCCTCGTGATCCAGGATATGGCAATGCAATACGAAGTCGCCGATATAGCGCTCATAGCGGGTGCGGATGGTGATGGTGTAACGGCCGGCCGCGGCAATCTTCGGGTCATTGCTGGCTTCGATGTTTTTCACCCATAAAGTATCTTTCCAGATGTTTTTCAGGCCGCTGTATTGGGTGTCGCCGGGGTCCATTGAGTCCGGCGCGCCTTCCGCGCTGATGTCGCGGCCCTTGGGGTCTACTATCTTGACGATCTGGAACGGGTTGACGTGGATATGGTAGGGATGGCTGACGAAGTCGGAGCGCAGCGTCCACTCGTCCACGCCGCCCAGCTTCAGGGTGCGGTCTATGCGTTCGCCGGCATAAGGTTTGCCGTCCACCTGGAAGAAGGCCGACTTGGGCTGCGACACATCGATGTTGAACGTCAGCGTCTGGGTGCCGGTCACTTCCTTGGGGTCTATGTCCGGATGTGGCACAAAGCTGCTCAGCTTCATCCCGCTGCGTAGTTCCGCGCTGACCTTGTTGGCGACAGCGGGCGGAAAGTGCGCGCGGGCGGCGCCGATCAGCACCTCTTGCAACGGACGAGAGGCTTGGCCGGGCGCAACGTCGACCACGCCCAGCAAGCGCGCCGACGGCGCCGAGCGGTCTATGGTGCTGCTGACCTTGACGTCGTTGATCAGGCAGTACTTGCCGGCGCTGGGGAAGGACACCAGCGCGTCCCAGCGATAGCCGGGCTGGAACACCACGCTCTTGCGGGTTTGCACCTTGCCCATGGTCAGGCCGTCGGCGGCGATCAAGGGCAGGTCCAGCTCCGTGTCGCTGCGGCAATAGCGGGTGACGTAATCGTCCATCTGCCTGGCGAACAGGCCGGCCAGCGGCGGCGCGTTGTCGCTGAGGCGGCGCAGTTTCAGATTGATGGTGTCGCGCACGCCGGCGTGCACCATTCTCCAGCGTTCCACGTCGCCGGCCCGCGCTTGGACCATCTTGCCCAAGACCACGCCGTTGATGCTGGTGTAGCGGCCGGATTCTTGCCAGGTCTTGGGTCCGAACTGGTCGTAGCCTTCGATGCCGCCCACGTCGCCGTCGTCGCAGCGGTAGCGCTGATCCTCCTCATTGGGCGGAGTGGCGGTATTGCCGTAAGTCTTGATCATGTCCTTGTATTGTCCGGCCTTGAAGCGGCAGGCGTACTGGATCTGCTGAAACACCAACACCCGTTCGAGGAAGCCGGCTCCGGCATAGGGCTGTAACAGGGTGTCGATGTCGCCGTTCTGCTGCAGGGTGGGTTGCCGCGTGCCGCGCACGATCAGCGCGCCGGCCATGCCGCTGGACACCTGCAGCGCGGTAGAGCCATGGCGGTGGGTGTGATACCAGAACGTGCCGGCGGGGTGGTCTGGCGGAATGTTGTACTCGTACTGGAAGCTGACGCCGGGATTGATGGAGAGCAGCACATTGTCGCTATTGCCGGCCGGATTGATCCAGAGCCCGTGGGTATGCAGATTGGTGCCGTTGAAACAGTGCGGCTGGTTGGCGCTGCCGCCCTGGTCGGTGCAACTGGGGTCGCGGATGGGCTTGCCATCGACGTCGCGGTCCAGCTTGTTGTTCAGGCCGATGCGCACGGTTTGCCCAGGGTAGACCTCGATCAGCGGGGCGATGAAGGGCGTGGCGCTGGGAAGGGAGGAGCTTGGTGGCGAGGCCGAGCTGAGCACGCCGGGCAGGTAGCTGCGTAGCACGACCTTGTCGTAATGGATCTGCCCGGGTCGTTCCAGCGAGGGGTTGCGGATCCAGCCATAGCGATAGCGGATGTCCAGATCGAAGGTGACTTCGCGCGGCGCAGCCTGGGGCTGGCCAAGCTCCAGCGGCGCGTTGAGCAGGGCGGCGGTGTTGAGCGCGCCGAGCCTGGTCTTGGCGGCCTGGTCGGCTGGAGCCGCCAAGAGCCGCGGCGGGTTGTCTATCTGCGGAATATCTTCGCCGTGGCCGGGTGCCGCCAGCACTAGCGCGGCGAGGCCCAGCGGAGCGAGGCGAGCGTTGAGCATTGTCATTTTGGTCTCCGAATGGCCGGGTTTTCCCACGGATAGTTGCGGGCCGGCCAATTCAGCCTAGTTCCATCCATTCGACGGTTGAGCCGAATGTCATGTTTTGTCAGCGCATCCTGATCCGAAGGACAGGCATGGCCGGCCGCGCAGTGGCTTGCGAGCCCGGATGTCGGCGGCGGCCGCTTTCCGGTATGCTTGCCGTTTTGCCGTTTTCAATACGCTGAACCGAATTATGCACATCCATATCCTGGGCATCTGCGGCACCTTCATGGGAGGCATCGCCGCTATCGCCAAACAGGCCGGTCACAAGGTCACCGGCTGCGACGCCAATGTATACCCGCCGATGAGCACCCAGTTGGAAGCCATGGGCATCGAGCTGATCCAGGGCTTCGGCGCGGAGCAGGCCGACATCGGCGCGGACATCTTCGTGGTGGGCAATGTGGTGACGCGCGGCAAGCCGCTGATGGAGGAAATCCTCAATCGCGGGCTGCCTTATATCTCCGGCCCGCAGTGGCTGGCGGAAAACGTGCTCCAGGACCTGTGGGTACTGGCGGTGGCCGGCACCCATGGCAAGACCACCACCAGTTCGATGCTGGCCTGGATTCTGGAGGACGCCGGCCTGGCGCCGGGATTCCTGATCGGTGGCATTCCGCAGAACTTCGGCGTGTCGGCGCGGCTGCCGGGCGCGCCGCGCCAGGACGCGGCCAGCGTCAGCCCCTTCTTCGTGATCGAGGCCGACGAATACGATACCGCCTTCTTCGACAAGCGCTCCAAGTTCGTCCATTACCGCCCGCGCACCGCGGTGCTGAACAATCTGGAGTTCGACCACGCCGACATCTTCGCCGACCTGGCGGCGATAGAAACCCAGTTCCATCATCTGGTGCGCACGGTGCCGGGCCAGGGCCTGATCGTCAGCAACGGCCGCGAGGCCAGCCTGGATCGGGTATTGGAACGCGGCTGCTGGACGCCGGTGGAGCGCTTCGGCGCGGATGCCGGCTGGCAACTGGGCGCGGCGGAGGCCAACGGCCATTTCGACGTGCTGCTCGACGGCCAGATCCAGGGCCGGGTGCGCTGGGAGCTGATGGGCGAACACAACCGCTTGAACGCGTTGGCGGCGATCGCCGCCGCCCGCCATGTCGGCGTGGCGGTGAGCAGCGCCATCGACGCGCTGTCGCGCTTCCAGAACGTCAAGCGGCGGATGGAGGTGCGCGGCGTAGCGGCCGGCGTCACGGTGTACGACGACTTCGCCCATCATCCCACCGCCATCGCCACCACTCTGGCCGGCCTGCGGCACAAGGTGGGCGGCGAGCGCATCCTGGCGGTGCTGGAGCCGCGTTCCAACACCATGAAGCTGGGCACGATGAAGGCGGCGCTGCCGGCCTCGCTGGCCGATGCCGACCTGGTGTTCTGCTCCGCCGCCAATCTGGGGTGGAATCCCGGCGAGGCGCTGGCCGAGCTGGGCGAGCGCGCGCAGACTTTCGACGATTTCGACGCGCTGCTGCAAGCTGTGGCCGCCGCGGCCCGGCCCGGAGACCATGTGCTGGTGATGAGCAACGGCGGCTTCGGCGGCATTCACCAGAAGTTGCTGGATCAATTGGCCGCACGCGGCTGAGCGCGCGCGCGGGCAAGGAAAAAGGGGGCCATATGGCCCCCTTTGTCTTGTCTAAATTAGCTTTTAGCCGTGCAACTTGCTGGCGATGCCGGCGACACGCTGGCCATAGGCCTTGGCGGTGTCCAGATCGCCTTGCGGGATTTCGTCGACGCTGGCGTCGGACGGCGATTGCACCAGCAGGCCGACCGAGCCGCCCAGATTATTGATGTCCTCGCGGCTGGCGTTCTTGGCGTTGCTGGGCAGCAGGCCCAGGCTGACCCACAGGCCGCCGTGCTGGGAAGCCAGGGTTTGCAGATAGATCAGCGAAACCTGCTTGTCGCCGTTCAGGCTGGCGCTATTGGTGAAGCCGCCGAACACCTTGTCCTGCCAGCCGCGGGTGAACCAGACCTTGGAGCTGGCGTCGGCGAATTTCTTGAATTGCCAGCTCGGGCTGCCCATATAGGTGGGCGAGCCGAAGATGATGGCGTCGGCGTCGTTCAGCAGATCCCAGGCGCCGGCGGGAAGATTGCCCTCGGCGTCGATGGCCAGCAGCTGAGCGCCGGCGCCTGCGGCGACATGCTGGGCCACTTGCTGGGTGTGACCGTAACCGGAGTGATAAACAACGACGACTTTTGCCATGGTGGGATGCCTTCCGCGAATGCGTGAAATAAACGAAGCCCGCGATTGGCGGGCTTCTGCATAGTAGTATTGATGAATTTCCGCATTGAAAAAAGCACCGTAAGCTGAATTGATTATTTAGCGGAATTAAATAATCGACACCGACAGCGCAATGAAAAACGCCCACGAAACCGTGGGCGTCCGCGCCTGTATCAGCGGCGGCTCAATGGAATTGCTCTTCCTCGGTGGAGCCGGTCAGCGCGGTGACGCTGGACTGCCCGCCCTGGATCACGGTGGTGACGTCGTCGAAGTAGCCGGTGCCCACTTCCTGCTGGTGGGACACGAAGGTGTAACCGCGCTCGCGAGCGGCGAATTCCGGCTCCTGTACTTTCTCGACATAGGCGGACATGCCGCGGGCAACGTAATCTTGTGCCAGGTCGTACATGTTGTACCACATATTGTGGATTCCGGCCAAAGTGATGAACTGGTACTTATAGCCCATCGCGCCCAGCTCGCGCTGGAATTTGGCGATGGTGGCGTCGTCCAGGTTCTTCTTCCAGTTGAAGGACGGCGAGCAGTTGTAGGCCAGCAGCTTGCCCGGATGCTTGGCATGCACCGCATCGGCGAACTTGCGCGCGAACTCCAGATCCGGGGTGCCGGTTTCGCACCAGACCAGGTCGGCGTAGTCGGCGTAGGCGATGGCGCGGCTGATCGCCTGCTCCAGGCCCTTCTTGGTCTTGTAGAAGCCTTCGGCGGTGCGCTCGCCGGTCAGGAAGGGGCGATCGCGCTCGTCGCAGTCGCTGGTCAAGAGATCGGCGGCTTCGGCGTCGGTGCGGGCGATCACCAGGGTGGGCACGCCATAGACGTCGGCGGCCAGGCGCGCGGCGATCAGTTTCTGGACTGCTTCCTGGGTCGGTACCAGCACCTTGCCGCCCATGTGGCCGCATTTTTTCACCGAGGCCAACTGGTCCTCGAAGTGAACGCCGCCGGCGCCGGCGCGTATCATCGCCTTCATCAGCTCATAAGCGTTCAGCACGCCGCCGAAACCGGCCTCGGCATCCGCCACGATGGGGGCGAAGTAGTCGATGAAGCCGGCGTCGCCCTGGGCCACGCCCTTGGAATGCTGAATCTCGTCGGCGCGGGTGAAGGCGTTGTTGATGCGCTCCACCACCTTGGGCACCGAGTCCACCGGGTACAGCGACTGGTCCGGATACATCGCCGAGTATTCATTGTTGTCGGCGGCCACTTGCCAGCCGGACAGATAGATGGCCTTGACGCCGGCCTTGACCTGCTGCATGGCCTGACCGCCGGTCAGCGCGCCCAGACAGTTGATGTACGGCTCGCTGTGGAGCAGGCCCCACAGCTTGTCCGCGCCGTTGCGCGCCAACGAGTACTCAATCTGCAGCGAGCCGCGCAGGCGCTCCACATCGGCGGCGCTGTAGCCGCGCTTGATGCCTTTCCAGCGGGGATTCTCGTTCCAGTCTTTCTGGATGGCTGCAATGCGTTGTTCGCGAGTCGTCATGCTAAAACCCTTCTCGATACGTTTCTGTGCGCGCCGGCAGGCGCCGGCGTCCTCATTAAGCGATCTGGCTATCCGGTTTTCCGGATTTTCTTGCGGTCGGCCCTCATGGGGCCGGCTCGGCATGTCCGCCGTGCCAGCCTTGCGGATAGGGGCTGTTCGGGCGGAGCACTTGCGGGTGTGGCTCAATTATTAGCACAAAAAAAAACGCTTGTGTGCAGTGCAGCACAAAGAAAATTGTTGATTTTCAAAAGCTAACAGCAACTTTCCTAAAACGAATATTGCGACTCGCTCAAGCGTTTGCTTTTTGAAAATAAAAGTCCGCAAACGCACATTGGCGTGTTGGCGCCCGCTTGCGGCGTTCTGAAGCCGTTCAGTCGTTTTCAGGACTTGAATTCCACGACGAAGCCCCTACCTTGAGTCGGGACTATTCGTACCGCTGAATCCAAATCCGAGGAATCGCCATGCAGGAAAACCAAAACATCGCGGCTGACGCCGTGGACAATGACAATATCGACGCGACGGTGGCGGAACAGGCTGTGGAGCAAGAACTGAGCCCGGAGCAGCAGCTTGCCGCGCTGAACGCGGAAGTGGCGGAATTGAAGGACGCGCTGCTGCGCGCCCGCGCCGACCAGGAAAACCAGCGCCGCCGCGCGCAGGAGGAACTGGCCTCCGCCCATAAATACGCGATCACCAAGTTCGCCGGCGAGTTGGTGTCGGTGAAGGACTATCTGGAAATGGCGCTGCTGGACCAGAGCGGCCAGATCGACACCCTGAAGATGGGCGTGGACATGACGCTGAAGCAGTTGGTGTCCGCCTTCGAAAAGGCGCAGATCAAGGACATCGCGCCCAAGGCCGGCGACAAGCTGGACCCGCACCAGCATCAGGCGATGAGCGCGGAAGAATCCGACGCCGAGCCCAATACCATCGTGCGCGTGATGCAAAAGGGCTATCAGATCGCCGACCGCGTGCTGCGTCCGGCCATGGTCGTGGTCGCCAAGGCAAAAGCATAAAAAAGGCTGGCATGCTCCTCTTGAAATAATGGGCATAGCCAATACCTATTGAGACAACAGGCGGTTGCTATCAAGCAAATGGCCGCCGAAACGAATTGAGATAAAGGAACTTCGACATGGGTAAAATCATTGGTATCGACTTGGGCACCACCAACTCCTGCGTATCGGTAGTGGAGGGTGGCACCCCGAAAGTGATCGAGAACGCCGAAGGCGCTCGCACCACTCCGTCCATCATCGCCTACATGGATGATGGCGAGATCCTGGTCGGCGCGCCGGCCAAACGCCAGGCGGTGACCAACCCGCGCAACACCATTTACGCCGCCAAGCGCCTGATCGGCCGCCGCTTCGAAGACAAGGAAGTGCAGAAGGACATCGACCTGATGCCTTTCGAAATCCTGAAGGCCAAGAACGGCGACGCCTGGGTCAAGGTGCGCGACCAGGAACTGGCTCCGCCGCAACTGTCCGCCGAAGTGCTGCGCAAGATGAAGAAGGCCGCGGAAGACTATCTGGGCGAAGAAGTGACCGAGGCGGTGATCACCGTGCCGGCCTACTTCAACGACAGCCAGCGTCAGGCCACCAAGGACGCCGGCCGTATCGCCGGCCTGGAAGTGAAGCGCATCATCAACGAGCCGACCGCCGCGGCGCTGGCCTTCGGCCTGTCCAAGCAGGAAGGCGACCGCAAGATCGCGGTGTACGACCTGGGCGGCGGCACTTTCGACGTGTCCATCATTGAAATCGCCGACGTGGACGGCGAGCACCAGTTCGAAGTGCTGTCGACCAACGGCGACACCTTCCTGGGCGGCGAAGACTTCG
>NZ_JAYSGF010000039.1:0-44204 GCF_041912965.1 Chromobacterium sp.
ATCCACTTGGCTTTCCTGGCTCTATTGCTCCGGAGATCGTAAACAGGTTCTAAGACGCGTCGGCCGCCCGCCCGTACTGCTCGCGGATGAAGTCCGTCATGTGCGCGGCCAGGATCTGGTGCACCTCCTGGCTGGGGTGCACCTCGTCGTGGAACAGGTGACGGTGCGAGCTGTCCAGCGGCCGCGCGTCGCCGGCGAAGCCGAGCACGCGCGGCAGGTCGATATAGCCCTCATGCTTATTGTGCAGGGTGTCGTACTCCACCTGCTCCGCCAGCTCCATCAGATAATCCAGCTTGGCGCCGATATCGAAGAAGCGGATGGTCACCCCGGCATCCTGGTAACGGGCTTGCAAGCTTCCCACCATCTGGCTCAGTTGCTGGTTATGCCGCTGCGACAAGTCGTGCAGCTTCTCGGCTTCCGCCTGCGGCTGTTTACGCGCATTCACGGTTTTGGACAGATCCGGCGCGCCGGCCACCAGGATATCCTTCACTCCCTTGGCCACCAGCTTGTCCACTTGCTGCTCATATGTCCGGACCACCTTGTCCACATCGGTCTTGCCGAAGGTCATATAGTCGTTGGAACCCAGCGCCAACACCGCCATATCGCCAGGCTTGAAGTCATGCTTGTTGATCTGGCGCTCCATATGGGAAATGAACAGGAAGGTGGGATTCCACTTGGAGTACTTGCCGGCCACCGCGCCACCCTCGGCGTAATTCACCAGCGGTTTGCCCAGGTAGGCCTTGGAGGCCAGGAAATCCGGCCAGGCGAAGCCATTGGTGAAGCGTCCTTCATAATACTGGCCTGAAGACGGCATCACCCCCAGGCTCTTGCTGAGCATGCGGCCCTCGGAATCCGACAGGCTGTCGCCTATCACCACCAGCCGCTGGATATGATCCAGGCGCTTGCCTTCTCCGGCGGCGTCCACCGGCGCCTTGCCCTGCACCAGCTGATTCTTCAACGCCAGCGCGAACAAGGCCTTCTTGTCGAAACCTTCCGAGTCCACCGAGTCCACTCGCGACAAGGTGGCGGCATCATGCCGCCATTGCCGCAGTTGCTTGATCAAGTTGGAAGCCTCGGCAAGCCTAAGCGCTTCGCGCTGGGCGCAGTTTCTCGGCACCAGCAATTTACCGGGAGCGATTCTCATGGCGTGTGATTTCCTGTACGTGATTCAGTGACGCACAGAGTGCCAAACATCAATGGCATGGTCTTGCGCAAAACGATCATGCCAATGACGTGATTGCCTGCCGTGAAAAACGCCGCTCAATGGCCCTTGCCATGCTGAAACGCCAGCTGCTCGCGGACATAACGCCGCTGCTCCAACAGAAATCCCTGTATCCCCTGGCGCATCGCCACCGCCATCTCCGGACGCTGCCGCGGCTTGCAGATATAGGTCCACAGGAAATCCTCCTGCGTATCCGGCTGGATGTCCTCCATCTGAGCCTGTTCGAACGCCTGCTCGCTCGAAGAGCCGTCCACGTCGAAGCGCACCGTCAGCGGCATCGCCAGCAGGCGCTGCTTGCAATGCACCTCGTACAGCGACTGCCGATAAGCGTAAGCCTCCGCCGGCTTGCCACGCTCGAAGCGAGGCGCGCACAAGGCCCAGAACTTGACCGTGCCGTCAGGAGTTTCGGCGATGCTGTCGCTGTCGATGAACAAAGCGCCCTGATCGGGATTGAAATAAGTGAAATCCCAGCTCGAGGCATGGGCAGCGGAAACGAACAAGGCCAAAACCAAGGCAATAACTCTCAACATTATGATTCCCAATATCTTTCCAGCCGCTGCGGCTAAAGTCGCAGCGGTCTGGCATCATACCAGTTCCGGTTTTTTCTTGGGAAATGCCGGCCGCGGCAGCCGCAAACTCGAGCCTGCCGCTGGCGGCTTGCGGAGAAGTGTCTTAGAACCTGTTCAAAGTCTCGCGAGCAAGAGCGAGACAAGGCGAAAACGAGCGAAAAAGCGGAATGTACAGGTGGTACATGAGCATTTTGAGCTCGGTTTCAACGCCGTATCGCTGAAGCGCAGCAGACTTTGAACAGGTTCTTAGAACCTGTTTCCATCACCGCCAATACACCCGCTTGGGCTTCTCCCAGGCGCTCTTGGTCCACACCTTGACGCCGAAGCGGCGGGCCAGCTCCAGCGCATGCTGCTTGTCCTCCTTCCTCAGACGGTGGTAGCGCACCGGGATATCCTTGGAGCCGCAACGCAAAAGCGTCACCCACTGCACTTTCCACAAATGCCGCACCACCACCGCGCTGGGCGCTTGCCGGGTCACGACCCACTCGTCGCCCAGCAGCATCACCCCGTCCACCTGCTCCACCGGCATCGAATGCCAAGCCTCGGCCACCACCCGCCAGCCCACCAGCAGCAAGATGCCGGCGGCCATCATATAGCCGGGCATCTCCCTGCCGTCGCTTTCGCCATTGGCGATGAACAACAGAAAAAAACCCATCAATAGCAAGGGGCTATTCTTCAGCAACAGCCCCGGCAGCAAGGTGCTCACCTCCACCGCCGGCCGCACCGGCAGGCGCGCGCCGACAGCGCCGCGCTTATCATCCTCTTGCAAACCACCCTCCCTCTTCCAAAGCTCGCCGCTGGCCGAGGCCCGACGCGGAAAGCCCGCATTCTGCGATCAAGCCGTGCCCGGCATCAAGTTCGACGCGACCACCTCACACCGCGCAGCCCATTCCATTTGCCAGTGCCGCCCTCTTTCGCCACAAAAAATCATATGGCATTTTCTGCGTTTCAGCGGCGCGGCCCTTCGCCCGCGCGCTCACCTGGAGCATCCCTTGAAATCTCTAGCCATGATATTGAGCCTGGCCGGCTGCGCCTGGCTGACGCTGGCCAGCCACGCGCTGGCGCAAGGCGCGCCCGCCGGCAGCACGCAAAGACAGGCCGCGCGGCTGACGGTCTGCGCCACGCCGTGGAACGCCGCCATCCCCTATCCGGCCGGCAGCGTGACCAGCCATCACGGCGTCAACTTCACCGCCGCTTACTGGACCCAGGGCAACCCGCCGTTCGCCGGCAGCGGCACGGCGGAAATCGGCCAGCCATGGATAGCGGCGGCGCGCTGCGCGCCATCGGCCAAGGCCAAGCCGGCCAGGCCTGACGACAACTTCTCCCCCGCCACGCTGAAATTCCTGCAAGCCAATACCGGCCTGGACGGCGAGCAATGGCACAACATCATGCAACTGGTGAACAAACCGGAACAGGACTCGCTGGACTGGCCCAAGTTCTACGGTTACTGCGAAGACATCGACGATGAGCGCGGCTTCACCATCGGCATCTTCGGCGCCACCACCGGCGGCCCCCGCGATCAGGGGCCGGACGGCCCGGCGCTGTTCAAAGCCTTTGACGCCGCCAGCGGCGCCGGCAACCCTTCCGTCGCCGGCGGCCTGGCGCGCGCCGGCGTGCGCGGCGCCATGCAAGGGCCGGTGCTCAAGATCAGCGACAGTGAAAAAGTGTTCTGCGGCAAGATAGGCGCGCTGCAAAACAACGCCGCCTGGCGCGAGGCGATGTGGCAGACCTTTTACCAGGTCTATATCCGCTACAGCGTGCAACAGGCGCGCCAGCGCGGCTTCAGCAGCGCGCTGACCATAGGCTCCTTCGTCGACACCGCGCTGAACCAGGGCGCCAGCGGCGGCGCGGACAGCTTGCAGGGGCTGCTGTCCCGTTGCGGCGGCGGCGACGAAAAAACCTTTCTAAGCCGTTTCCACGCCGAGCGCAGCAAGGTGGTGGACAGCAATGAATACAATAAGCCGCCCAATGGCAAAAACCGCGTCAAGCAATGGAACACCTTGCTGAACATGGGCGAGACCGATCTGAAAAACGCCGACGCCGCGGTGCAGAAAGTCACCAACTGGAAGCTGAAATAAGCTCGCCGCTCAACCCTGGTCCGCCGGCGGGATGGCTTCGGCCGGCGCCGAGGCCTCCGGCGCGCGGCGCAGCCAGCCCAATACCCGCTGATGCCCCACGCGCGGCACGCCTTGCTCCATGAGCAAGGGCAGCCGCTCGCGGGCATCACCGAACGGGCCGGGGTTCTGCTGAATGATCTCGATGAAATCCGGCCCGATCCGGCTGACGATGGCGACATGGCCATAGCGGTTGAAAACCCAGGGCGCAAACACGATCAGGTCCTCTTCCCGCGGCGCGTCGCCGTCGCCATTGCGGTATTGCAGCAGGCCGCGCTCGGGATTGAGCGCGCCATTGTCCAGCCGGGGCAGGAAGAAGTCCCGGGCATGGCCCTTGTCCTGCGGCATTTTGTGGCCGAAGCGCTGATGGTAATAGCGTTTGACGAACTCCACGCACTGATAGCGCAAGCCCAGGTTGTAGCCATCCGGCGCCAGATTGCGCCCTTCCACATTCTGCACCCCGCCGTTGTAATACACGGCGACGCCGTTGAAGGCGTCCACCGGCTCGCCAACCGCGCGCGCCCAGTTGCTGTTCAGATGGGTGGCCGCCCAGTAAGCAGCGCTCAGCAGCGCCAGCAGCGCCAGCGCCGCCTTGCCCTTGCCCAGCTTCATCGCGGTTCGGCCTCGGCTTTGACTTGCCCGTCCAGCCAATCATCCAGATGGCAGGATTCGCCGGAGCGGATCGCGTCCATCCCTTGCACCAGCAAGGCCGGCTTGCCATTCCGCTCCGCGAATTCGCCCAAGACCCGGGCCGAGGTGAGCGCCTTGCCCTCCAGCGCCGCCGGCGACACGCCGGGCCACGCCGTCAATGGCTGGCCCTCCGGGCTCAGCAATTGATAGACAGGCTTGCCCATGCTGCAGCGGGTCAGACGCAAGCCCCCTTCATGCACGCTCAACATGCCGATATAGAGATCCGCCGCCAGCGCGGCAAACGGCATCAGCGCGCCAAGCACCGCCAGCATAGACTTTCGCGGAAACATGCTTTTCTCCTTGCGGCCGCCATCGGGATCGGCGGCCAAAAAATCGATCGGCATGTTAACAGTTGCCACCGTTATCGGCCAGCCGCAAGCGGAGGGCGGCTAGCCGCCGCCGGCCGCTCTTGCTATATTGGCGGCCTTCCCATAGCCACACCCGCGCCGCCCATGTCCATCCGCGTCCCACTCCTACTCGCCAGCCTGGCGCTGGCCGGCTGCAAGCCGCAGGCGATGCAGGCCAGCTATCACTGCGCCGACAACAGCCGCTTCCACTTCAGCCGCCAAAGCCAGACCGTTGAATTGATCCGCGGCGAACAGCGTTTCCAGGGCTATATGGACGAACGCGGCCTGCTGACCTGGCCGCGCGACGCAGCCGGTAAGGCGCTGCCGGACAGCTTTTTCATCATCCGCAAACAGCCGGACGAGATGAAGCTCTACGGCGGCTTTGCCGGCACCGGCCTCGCCTGCAAGCTCGACAAGCGCTGATCCCCGGCGGCAATCGCGGTTGCCCTATCCCAATGGCCAGCAGAAAAAGCCGTCCCAGCCAACTTTAATGAAATAAGCATATAAAGTGACAGCGGGCGAATGCCGGCGGTCACGCGGACACCCTGCGCCGATATGCGTTCTCTCAAACGATTATCAGGAGATTCATCATGGCTTGGACCGGCACTGTCGCAGCGAACAACCCGAACGGGGAACCCACCAGCATCACCTACAACCCGGGCGATTTGATCACCATCGTGGCTTCCGGCTGGGCCGGCTATGGCCCGCAACCCAACTGGGGCCCGCAGGGCGACAAGAACCAACCCAACCAAGGCCTGGTCTGCGGTGATGCCTACTGCGGCGCGCTGGTGATGAAGATCGGCAATAGCGGCTTCATCCCGGTCAATACCGGCCTGTTCCGCTGGAAAGCGCCGGCCAATGCCCAGGGCCAGATCACCTTGTATTACAACGATGTGCCCACTACCTACGGCAATAACTCCGGCTCCTTCCAGGTGAGCATAGGCAAAGACGCGGTCTGATCGCCCTCCGCCAGCCGACAGCCCCGCGATGGAGCTGTCGGCATTTCCTCCGATTGACGCTCCCGCCCACCACTGCTACCTTGCCCTTGGTGCTGAACACACCGACACACACTAGCGGCGACCCACGCCCGACAGACGTGGAATCTTGATCCATAGGCTTTGTATAGGAGCGATCTCCATGGATACCCGTCCCGCTTGCTCTCCCCATCTTTCCAAACTCGAAACCACCGACGCGCTGGCCAACGGCCTGGACGCGCTCAATCTGCTGCGCCCGCTGCTGTTGAGCATGCGGCAACAGCTGGCCAATCCTCAGCCCAATCTGGGTCAGCTTGATGGCTTGTGCCAAGCGGCCAGCTGGATAGCCGACGAATACCACAACTATCTGGAAGCGCTGCGGCAAGACGAAGCCCGCCGCACCAACAACTAAACCCACGGCCAAGTGGCCGGCGGCTCGGCGTTCAATGCTGCGCCGCCAGCCACGTCAACGCCGCCTCCCGCTCGTCAAAGGCGCGGAACTGGCGCCCGTGGCGCGCTTCGCGCAGATATTCGCCAAAGCGCTCGCCATGCGCGTTGCCGTCGGCGAACACCCCGGCCACCGCGATGCGGTAATTGACCAGCTTCTGGATGAATTCGCCGGCAAAACGGCTGCTCAGCTCGAAAAAATCCGCTGGCAGCGCGTCTTCCAGCAGCAGCAAACGCGGCGCGTCGTGCTCGCCGCACAGCGCCACCAACTCCAGCGCCTGCTCCAGGCGCTGCACGCCGGCGCGGCATTCGATCAAGCCGGTCTGTTGGATCGTGAGCAATTCGGCCTGCAAGGGCCGAGGCGCGGGCTTGGACATGGCATGCTTTCATTTGGTGATGAAAATACGCCAAATTATGCCACCGACATTGCAGGAGAAACAAGCGTGTCCGCTTGCATCCTTACGGCATTTATTGAATAATTTCGCCCTATTCCCGACGTGTTATCGCGGCTGCTGAACCCGATCAATACGCTGGAACCATCATGAGCCATCCCGACACTCGCGCGCTGCGCCGTCATCTGAACTTCTTCAAGCAAGCCGGCAAGCGCACTCCCTCCGACTGGCCGCTGGAAAAGAACTGGAAGCATTTATATACCCGCCAGGTCAAACTGAACCGAGCGCGCCAACTGCGCATCGACTACCCCACGCGCAGCATGCGCCAACGCATCAACGAGGATTACGGCGATGAATTGGCTGTTTATCTGTAGCCGCAATCAATGGCGCAGCCCCACCGCGGAGGCGCTGTTCCGCCGTCATCCGCACATCCAGGCGCGCTCCGCCGGCACCAGCCCCAATGCGCGCAAGACCGTCTCCGCCGCTGACTTGCGCTGGGCGGACGCGGTGTTCGTGATGGAGGGCAAGCATCGCCAGCGGCTGCTGGCGCAGTTTGGCCGCTTGTTGGAGCACAAGCCGCTGCATGTGCTGGAGATCCCGGACGACTATCCCTATATGGACCCGGAGCTGATGGAGCTGCTGGAGCAATCGCTGGCGCCCCATCTGCCCGGCTGACACGCGCCAAGAACAAGGGCGGGCCTCCTTCCGGAGCCCGCCCTGTCTCATTGCCGCGCGGTCACAGGGTCTGGAAGTAGAAGCGGTAATCCCCCTGGCCAAACAGCATCGCCATGCTGGTCAGATTGCTATTCGCCGGCGTGCCCACCAGGGTCAGCACCGGAATTGAATCGTGACCGTATTGATAGGCCTGGGTCTGCGGGTTGTAGCCGAACTGATAGAAGGTATCCACGCTGCCCACCTTGAAGGCGTACAAACGATAGGTGCTGCCGTCGAACAACATGGACCAGCGGTGGAAGTCCGTGTCCGGCGGCGCGCCGGTGACATTCAGCGTGGGGATGGAGTTATAGCCGTACTCGTAGTGGTTGGTGGCGCGATTGAAGCCGAACTGGTACAGCACCGTGGGTGCGCCCAGCCGCCGCAAATACAGCCGGTAGGTGCGGGTGCTGCTGTCGTAGAGCATGGCCAGGCTGCTGGCGTCCGCGTCCGGCGGCGCGCCGGTGATCTTCAGCTCCGGAATGGAGTGATAGCCGTACTCGTACTTGGACGTGGCCGGATTGAACGCGGCCTGGTACAAGGTGTCCGCGCTGCTGCCCTTGAAGCAGTACAGCCGGTAATACTCGCCGTCGTTGAGCATGGCCCAGCGCGCCCAATTGGTATCGTTGGGCATGTTGACGACCGCCATATTGGGTATGGAGCCGCCATAGGCGAATTTATACGTGCTGGTATTGGGCACATAGGCAAACTGATTGACTGATGACATGACGCTTTCCTCCGGTTGGGGCATTCCCTTGCGCACGGGCGCAACTTGCCCGGCATGGGCAAATCGTTCGAACGGATGGAGAACCACTAGGTCGTCGATCAGGGGCGGGCACCTTGGCAGGCGAGGCGGGGCCGATAATGGCGGCGATAGGGACTTCATCGACTAGCCAGTAATAGCATCTCGAAACCCGGGCACGCCTGTACTTTTGGCCTGGGTCGGCCGCCATGGTTACAGTTGTTACATATTGCGCGCTATGCCCCCCTCAGCGCCGCCCATAGAATACACGCCGTCGATAGCGCCGCCGGCGCGCCGCCTCACCCAAGGGAAACACAATAAATGAGAACAAAAGGATTCATCGGCCTAGCCCTGACCGCCCTGCCGGCGCTGAGCCAGGCCGCCATGCCCGTCGCCCAACTGAATCAGCACGCCGAGCGGATATTCAAGGACAGCCAGGCGGTGGGCATGGTGATGGTGGTGGTGGACAAGCAAGGCGCCCAACAGCGCTTCTACGGCGAAACCCGGCCCGGCAGCCGCCGCGCGCCGGACGCCGACTCGCTATTGCGCATCGCCAGCCTCAGCAAGCTGATGACCAGCGAGGTGCTGGCCTCGCTGGCCTTGCAAAACCGCTTGAAACTGGATGACCCCTTGCTGAAGTACGCGCCGGCGGGCGCCAGGCTGCCCAAATCCCTGAACGGCCAGCCCATCACCCTGCTGCACCTTGCCACGCATACCAGCGGTTTCCCGCGCGAGCTGCCCGGCGTCAAGCCGCGTGACACGCCGGTATTCGTCTGGCCGGACCAGCAGCAGCGCTGGCGCTGGCTGGCCAAGACCAAGGCCGGCTTCGCGCCGGGGCAGAACGCGCAATACTCCAATCTGGCTTACGACTACCTGGCCGACGCGCTGGCCAGCGCCGGCGGCAAACCCTATCCGGTCCTGTTGCGGGAAACCGTGACCGCGCCGCTGGCGATGAAGGACACCACCTTCAGCCCCAGCGCCTCCCAGTGTGCGCGCCTGCTGCGCGGCGTGGAAACCAGCCCCTGCGTCAACACCAGCGCGGCCATAGGCAGCGGCGGCGTCTACTCCACCGCCGCCGACATGCAGCGCTGGCTGCAAGACCTGGTGCGGCCGCAGAACGAGCAGCGCAAGCGCCTGTACCAGCAAACCTTCCAGATGCGCTATCAGCGCAATGAGCTGCGCAGCGTCGCCGGCATGGACGTGCCCGGCAAGGCCGACGCGCTGGGTCTGGGCTGGGTGGCGATGCGCGAACAGCCGGACCCGCGGCCCTTCCTGCAAAAAACCGCCGGCGGCGGTGGTTTCTTCAGCTATGTCGCCATCGATCCCGAACGCCAGACCGCGGTATGGGTGGCGCTGACCCGTGGCAAGCAGACGCGTTACCAGGCCATGAGCGACGGCGTCAATCAGCTGCTGCTGGCGCTGAACCGGCCGTAACAAGCTGTTCAAAGCCTGCCGTGCTTCAGGCCGGCGCCAGTTCCTGGGTGAACAGCGTCTGCCCGGCCACGTCCTTCAGCCGCACCGTCATCGCGCGGCTGTGGGCGTCGATGTCCACCTGGCCGAAGAATTGCAGGCCGGCCAGCGGCGACAGGTTCTGCGCTTCCGGCGCTTTCTGGTACACCACCTTGGGGCCGAACGTCATGTCCAGCGCATTGGGGCCGAAGGTGCCGGCGTTGAGCGGGCCGGAGACGAATTCCCAGAACGGGTTGAAGTCGGCGAAGGCGGCGCGCTCCGGGTGGTAATGGTGGGCGGCGGTGTAATGCACGTCGGCGGTGAACCAGACCACGTTGCGGATATCGCGGCGCTTGATCTCGCGCAGCAGCCAGGCCAGCTCCAGTTCGCGCCCCAGCGGCCGGCCGTGGTCGCCGTTGGCCATCGCTTCCCAGCGCGGGCTGCCGTCCGCGTTGTTGCCATCGCCCACTTGCAGGCCCAAGGGCATGTCCGCCATCACCGCCTTCCACTGCGCCGTTGACGCTTGCAAACCCTCCAGCAGCCATTGCAGCTGCGCCCGGCCCATGAAGTCCGCGCCCGACTCGCCTTCGCGCTGCAGATTGGCGCCGTTGGCGCCGCGATAGCTGCGCATGTCCAGCACGTACACGTCCAGCAATGGACCCTGCGGCAGATGGCGGTAGACCCGTTCGTCCTCGCGATTGCCATGGAGCCGCAGCGGCGCGTAGTCGAGAAAGGCGCGCGTGGCGCGCGCCTGCAGCACGCCGATGTTTTTTTCGCGGTAACGCGGATCGGCGGACAGGTCTTTGCCGTCCGACCAGTTGTTGACCACTTCGTGATCGTCCCATTGCCAGATCTGCGGCACTTCGGCGGCGAAACGCCGCACATTGGCGTCCATCAGATTGTAGCGATAGCGGCCGCGGTATTCGTCCAGCGTCTCCGCCACCTTGCTCACTTCCGGCGTCAGCAGATTGCGCCAGATCTTGCCGCCCTCCACCGCCACCTCGGCCGCCATCGGGCCGTCGGCATAAATGGTGTCGCCGCAGTGAACGAAGAAATCCGGCCGTTGCCGGCGCATGGTTTCATAAATGCGCATGCCGCCCCAGTCCGGATTGATGCCATAGCCCTGGCCGGCGGTGTCGCCGGACCAGACGAAGCGCAGATCGCGCGCCGCCAGCGGCGCGGTGCGGAAGCGGCCGAGCACCGGCTCGGACAGCGCGCGCGGCTGGGCGGCGTCCTCGTAGCGCACCCGCAGGAATAATTGTTCGCCGGCCGGCAGGCCGCGCAAATCCACGCGCGCGGTGAAGTCGCTGGCCTCGGTGGCCCACGGCCCGCGCAGCAGTTGGGGCGCGGCGAAGCGTTCGCTGCGGTCCCATTCCACCAGCAGCCGCGCGGTGCGGTCCGCGCGCGCCCAGACGATGGCGCGGTCCGCGCCCACATCGCCGATCTGGATGCCGGAGCCGATGACAGGCCGCTGCTTGTCCGAGACGATGACGGCCGGCGCGGCCAGGACCGGCGCGGCCAGCAGCAGCCCCCCGCTGGCGAGCGAAGTTTTCAGAAAGCGGCGGCGGTCCATGGCGTTCTCCTTGTCGGCTGGCACACAAAATGCCCAGCATGCCGTTCCAAGATGACGCGGCGATGTAGCGCTAGCGGATTTCACGTATTTCCTTCACGCGCTTGCTCGCATATACCTCAAACCAAGCCGCGCCACGCGGTTTTCGAGGAGACGCACATGCGCTGGGACCCCGGACCGCCGCCCTCTTTCGCCACGCTGTTCGAGCAAGCGCCGCTGGCCAGCTACCAGGCGCTACCGGCCAAGTTCCGCCTGGAATGGGGGCCTATCTATTACCGCGGCCGCCTGGACGGCAGCGCCAGGCTGCTCATCGTCGGGCAAGACCCATCCGCCGACGAAAACCTGGTGCGCCGGGCCATGGTGGGCACCGCCGGCCAGCGGGTGCAGGGTTTGCTGCGCAAGCTGGGCCTGGACCACGGCTACGTGATCGTCAACGCCAGCTTGTATAGCATCTATGGTCAGTTCGACGCCGAGATGGCGGGCTTCATGGATCAGGCCGCGGTGCGCGCCTGGCGCAACCGCTTGCTGGATCAACTGGCGCAGCCCGGCCTGCAGGCCGTGGTCGGCTTTGGCAAGGCGGCGGCTAAGGTGCTCGACGACTGGCCGGGCGCGGCCGCGTTCAAGGCCGCGCAGCGGCTGTTTCAGGCGCAGCACCCCACCGCGCGCGCGCCGGCCGCCCTGCTCAAGTCCTGGAACCAGACGCTGGCCGCCTTGGCGCCGCTGCTGACGCCGGACCCAGGCGTCACGCCGGATCCGTCGCCCTATCCGCTGAGCGGATTCCGCGAGCAGGACCTGGCGCGGATTCCGGCGGCGGACCTGCCGTTCGGCATGCCGGCCTGGCTGGGACAGGGCGATATGGCCACGCGGCTGATCAAGGGCCAGGCCAAGCTGAAAACCCCTGCCGCCAACGCCGCCATTCTGTGGACGGCGCAGGCGGATCAGGGTTGAACACGGGAGCGATCAAGATGAACCCCATGCCCTGGCTGCTGAGCGCCGCGCTGCTGTCCCACCCCGCCGCCGCTGAACTGTCCGTCACCCCGGGAACCGGCGGACAACTGGTGATTCGCGGCCGACTGGCCTTGCCGGAACAAGAGCTGGACGGCCGCCTGGTGCTGGCGGGCGACCGCATCGTCTGCGCCGGCGCGGACTGCGCGGAACCGGCCGACGCCACCGTGCTGCAAGTGAACGACGGCCTCATCCTCCCCGGCTTCATCGACGCCCACAACCACGTGGCCTACAACGCGCTACCCAAGTGGGCGCCGCCCAAGCGCTACCAGAACCGCGCTCAATGGCAGCGCGCCGCCGCCTACAAGGCGTTCAAGCGCCCCTACGACCAACTGAAGCGCAGCGGCCTGAGCTGCGAGATGGTGAAATACGGCGAGGCCAAGGCCTTGCTCAGCGGCATCACCACCATTCAAGGCTCGCCCGCCGGCCGCTGTCTGCAAGGCTTGGTCCGCAATGCGGAAAACCCGCAGTCCGGCCTGCCGGTGTCCTCCGCCCATGTGCGCACCTTCATTCTGGATGTCGGCGGCGCGCCCAAGATAGACTGGAACGCCACCGACGCCTTCCTGATCCACGTGGCCGAAGGCGTGGACGCCGCCGCGCTGGCCGAGTTCGCCACGCTCAAGTCCAAGGGCTTGCTCACCGCCGGCACCGCGATCATCCACGGCACGGCTTTTGGCGACGAGGAGTTCCGCCAGATGGGCGCGGTGGGCAGCAAACTGATCTGGTCGCCGCAAAGCAATCTGGCGCTATACGGCCAGACCACCCGTGTCGACCTGGCCCTGCGCCACGGCGTGCCGGTGTCGCTGGGCGTGGATTGGAATCCCACCGGCAGCGACAATCTGTTCGATGAATTACGGGTGGCGGATCGCGTCAACCGCGAGCAGTTCGCCGGCGCGATTGCCGAACAGGACTGGCTGACCATGATCACCCGCCATCCCTCTCAGGCACTGGCGCTGGATTCATACATAGGCGCGCTGCGCGCCGGCCTGAAGGCCGATATCGTCATTCTGTCCGGCGCCCGGGCCAGCGTCGGTCAGACGCTGCTGAACGCCAGGCTGCGCGACGTAGCTGCGGTACTGGTGGATGGCCGCCTGCTCTACGGCGACCGCGACGCGATGACGGCCGCCGGCCGCGCCGACTGCGACGCGCTGACGGTGGACGGCGCGCCCAAGCTGCTGTGCATGCGAACACCGGGGGTGCCCAAAGGCGGCCAGCGGCTGGACGAAGTCCGCGCCGCGCTGCTCAAGGTCTACCCCGGCGTCGCGCCGCTGGCCGCGCCTTGAACGTGTTCCGCCGCGCCGCCAAACCGATCCCCATATGCTATAAAACACAGGAATATGATTTGATCATAAAAGTCGATCTCATTGACTGATGGGGCACAGGCGCATGCGGCAAGATATCGCTCCCGGCACAGACGCGTTCCAATTCCTATCCACGCTGCCGCCCAGCGCCGCGCAGCGGCGATTGGCGCTGAGCGCCATCGCGGTATCCATGCTGGTGTTCGCCTGCGTGCTGCCTTTCGCCAAGCTGCCACTGCTGAAAATCCCGTCCTTCATTCCCGCCTACCAGGCGGCGCTGGCGGTGTGCGATCTGGTGACCGCCGCGCTGCTGTTCGGCCAGTACGCGATTTTGCGCGCGCGCGCCTTGCTGGCGCTGGCCGTCGGCTATCTATTCACCGCGCTGATGGCGATGACGCACGCGCTGACCTTCCCCGGCGTGTTCTCGCCCACCGGCCTGCTGGGCGCCGGCCCGCAAACCACGGCCTGGATGTATATGTTCTGGCACGGCGGCTTTCCGCTGATGGTGCTGTGCTACGCGGCGCTGTCCAGCCGCGGCGACCATAGGCGCGGCATCGGTCCGCTGCCGGCCATCCTGCTCTGCGTGGGCGCCACCGTGCTGCTGGCCGCGGCGCTGACCGCGCTGGCCACGCTGGGCCACCCGCTGTTCCCGCCCATCATGCAAGGCAGTCGCTACACCCCGGTCATGTTCGGCGTGGTGGCCACGGTGTGGGGGCTGAGCGCGCTGGCGCTGACGGTGCTGGCCTTGCGCTGGAAGCGCACCTTGCTGGATATCTGGCTGGCGGTGGTGATGACGGCCTGGCTCTGTGATATCGCGCTGTCGGCAATGCTCAACGCCAGCCGCTACGATCTGGGTTTTTACGCCGGCCGCGGCTATGGCCTGCTGTCCGCCAGCTTCGTGCTGATCATCCTGTTGCTGGAAAACGGCATGCTGTACGCGCGGCTGGCCGATACCGCCGGACAATTGCGCATCGCCAAGCGGCAGGCGGAAGACGCCACCCAGGCCAAATCGATGTTCCTGGCCAATATGAGCCATGAAATCCGCACGCCGATGAACGCCATCATCGGCATGTCCTATCTGGCGCTGAAAACCAAGCTGTCGCAGCAGCAGCGTGACTATGTCGGCAAGATCCACAATGCCGGCACCTCGCTGCTGGGCATCATCAACGACATCCTGGACTTCTCCAAGGTGGAGGCCGGCAAGCTGGAACTGGAGCGGCAACCGTTCTGGCTGGACGATGTGCTGGAGGCGGTGTCCTCACTGGTGGCGCAAAAGGCCACCGAGAAATCGCTGGAGCTGCTGTTCGAAGTCAGCCGCGACGTGCCGCGCGGCCTGGTCGGCGATTCGCTGCGCCTAAGCCAGATTCTGATCAATCTGAGCAATAACGCGATCAAGTTCACCGAAAAAGGCCAGGTGGCCATCATCATCAATGCACTGGAACTGGTGGGCGACAAGGTGCAGCTGCGTTTTTGCGTGCACGACACCGGCATCGGCATGAGCGATGAGCAGGCGCTGCGGCTGTTCCAGCCCTTCAGCCAGGCGGACGGTTCGACCACGCGCCGCTTCGGCGGCACCGGCCTGGGCCTGACCATCGCCAAGCGGCTGGTGGAGCTGATGGGCGGCACCATCAGGGTGGAATCCGCTCCAGATTGGGGCAGCCTGTTCATGTTCAGCGCCTGGCTCGGCATATCTTCCGCCACCGACCCGCGCCGCCAGGGCTTGCCCGGCGAAATCTCCAGCCTGCGCGTGCTGGTGGTGGACGACAATGCCTCGGCGCGGGACATCCTGTCCGACCAGCTGCGCTCGCTGGGTTTTTCCGCCCATGCCTGCGCATCGGGTCCGGAAGCGGTGGCGGCGATTGCCCAAGCCAATCTGGAGCAGCCCTTCGACGCAGTGTTCGTGGACTGGATGATGCCGGGCATGAACGGCGTGGAAACCATCGCCCAGATCCGCACCCTCAGCCGCAATGTCAAGGTGGTGCTGGCCACCGCCTTTGGCCGCGACGATGTGCGCGCCCAGGGCGAGAGCAGCGGCTGCGACGCGGTCTTGGTCAAGCCGGTCAGCCTGTCCTCGCTCTATGACGTGGTGCTGGGCCTGTTCGGCCCGCAGCGCGATCCGGGCATGACGGCGGCGCTGGCCGACGAGCTGCCGCGCCTGGACGGCGTGCGCCTGCTGGTGGTGGAAGACAATCTGGTCAACCAGCAAATCGCGATGGAACTGCTCAGCGATGCCGGCGCGCTGGTGACGCTGGCCAATCACGGTGGCGAGGCGCTGGCTCGGCTGGAAGCCATGGGCGCCACCGGTTTCGACGCGGTATTGATGGACGTGCAGATGCCGGTGATGGACGGGCTCACCGCCAGCCGGCGCATCAAGGCCGACCCCCGAATCTCGTCCTTGCCGGTGCTGGCGATGACCGCCGACGCGCTGACCGAGGAGCGCGAAGAGTGCATGCGCGCCGGCATGGACGACTACATCGCCAAGCCGATAGACCCGCACGCGATGTTCCAGACCCTGTTGCGCTGGGTAAAACCCTCGCGGCCGGGCGCGGACATCCGCCGCGCGACTTCCGCGGCGCTGGTGCTGCCGGACATCCCGGGCCTGGACCAGCAGGCGGGCCTGAAGCGCGTGGCCGGCAAGCGCGAGCTTTACTTGCACCTGCTGCGCCAATTCATCGCCGAAGAGGCCGATGCCGCCGCCAGGCTGTCCGCGGCGCTGGAAATCGGCGATTACACTCAAGCCGAACGCACCATCCACACCTTGAAGGGCGTCAGCGGCAGCGTGGGCTGCGTGCGCCTGCAAGAGGCGTCCACCGAACTGGAACGCGCGCTGCGCGCGCGCGACGGCATCCCGCAAGCGCTGGCGCCGCTGGCGGCGGAGCTGGAGCGGGTGATGACGGCGCTGCGCGCCGCGCTGGAGGCGGAGGACCGCTTCGCAGCCATCGCCGCGCCGGCCGCGCAGCCGGAGCTGCTGCGGCGATTGGCGGCGCTGCTGGCCGCCAGCGATGGCGACGCGCTGGGGCTGTTCCTGCAACACGCGCCGGCGCTGCGCGCGCTGTTTTCCGCCGAGGAATTCGCCGCCTTTGAGAAAGCGCTGACCCAGTTCGATTTCGTCCTGGCGCTGGCGCTATTGCGCGTCACCGCCGCCGCCCAGCATATTGCCCTACCGGAAAACATAAAATGATGGAGTCCGCGCCCCCCCGCCGCCAGACCGTGCTGATCGTGGACGACACGCCGGAAAGCCTCACCCTGCTCTACAGCCTGCTGAAAGACCAGTACCGCACCCAGATCGCCAACAGCGGAGAGCGCGCGCTGGAACTGCTGGCCGACGGCGAACTGCCGGACCTGCTGCTGCTGGACGTGATGATGCCGGGCATGGGCGGCTTCGAAACCTGCCGCCGGGTCAAGGCGGACCCGCGCACCGCGCGGATTCCGGTGATCTTTCTGACCGCGATGGGCGAGAACGAGAATGAGCAGGCCGGCTTCGACGCCGGCGCGGTGGACTACATCATCAAGCCGATCTCGCCGCCCATCGTGCTGGCCCGGGTCAAGACCCATCTCAAGCTCAAGGCCGCCACCGACCTGCTGGAAGACAAGGCCTCGCTGCTGCAAGGCGAGGTGGAAAGCCGCATCCGCGAGGTGCAGAAGGTGCAGGACATCACCATCCTGGCGCTGGCCTCGCTGGCGGAAGTCCGGGACCAGGAAACCGGCAACCACCTGCGCCGGACACAGAGCTATGTGCGCGCGCTGTGCCAGCAACTGCGCGACCACCCGCGCTTTCAAGCGGCGCTGGACGACGAAACCATCAATGACTTGTTCAAATCCGCGCCCTTGCACGACATCGGCAAGGTCGGCATTCCGGATCAGATCCTGCTCAAGCCGGGCAAGCTGACGCCGGAAGAATTCGAGATCGTCAAAACCCACACCACCCTGGGCCGCGACACCATCGCCGCGGCGGAGCTGCTGCTGGACGCGCCCAGCAGCTTTCTGCGCCACGCCAGGGAAATCGCTTACAGCCACCAGGAAAAATGGGACGGCAGCGGCTACCCGCAAGGCCTGGCCGGCAGCGACATCCCGGTTTCGGCCCGGCTGATGGCGGTGGCCGACGTCTACGACGCGCTGATCTCGCGCCGGCCCTACAAGGCCGCGCTATCGCACGAACAGGCCGTGGCCATCATCCAAGAAGGCAGCGGCAGCCATTTCGACCCTGATGTGGTATCCGCCTTCCTCGCCATATCCGACACCTTCCGCGCCATAGCCGAACGCTACGCGGACTGATGTTCCGCGCCCGGCTGTAACCACCCGATAAAACGACAGCCCCGCCATCGTTAAATGGCAGGGCTGATTCTCATCCCGGGACAAAACACCGTGGCCGCCGGCGTGTCCTGTCCCAGGCCTCTGGGCGTTCAGGACAACAGCGACTTCACCGTGCTGCTGGTCTTGTGCTCAACCAGCAAGGGCTCCATGCTGTCGCGCTTGGTGATGTCCAGATCGTGCTTGGAAATGATTTCCTTCAACTGACAAGCCAGTTCCGACATGCTGTAGGTACCGGCCTCGATATCGATCAGCAAGCCGTCAACGCGGCTGCGGCTGAGCCGATTGCTCTTCCACTTGCGTTCAAAACCGCCTGCGGCGGCCAGGCTGGACAGCGCCGCGGCCACCGAGGTCAACACCGTGGAGTAGCCCTTCAGGTCGTGTCCCTGCACCTGCAGCAGCCCGCCCACCACCACGCTGCACAAAATCGACCCAAAAATGGCCGTATGATGGGCGAAGCTCCAAAGCCGTTGACCTTTGCCAAACCAGTTTCGCCACTTCAGGGCTTCCTGCCTGAGCGCTTCTTTATCCATCATATTTCCTCCTCGCTGAGAAGTAAGCACATGCGGCCAGTCATGAAGTCAACATAGTCAATCCAACTGAAGTTGCAAATATTGACTCGCAAAATCATGCTGGATTTGAAACCGCCCTGGCCTAATTCCAAGAGCAATGGAGAAATACCCACCGCTAAAAAGCCCGGCCCTCGTCTCCCGAAACCCTTTGGCACCATGGTTTAAATAATCTATCAATCTAGACCACGGTTTTACGGCCAGGCAAGCCGACATTAGCGCCCTCCACGCCGGCCGCTGGCGCGGCAAGATCGGAATGCGTACAAAAGCCGCCATGGAACTAGCTTTGGCCGCGCAATGTCTATATAATGCTACATTCTTATCTGGGGGCGACCTGGTTTCGACGGGGGTTGCGAAGCAGATGGGGGCATACCGGGATTTCAGTCACCCCGTAAAACACTGAGTTTATTTAGTCGCAAACGACGAAACTTACGCTCTGGCAGCCTAAGGGCTAGCTAGACACTACAACGGTTCGCAGATGGGCCGGGGGCGTCAAAACCCTGTAGTGTCACTTTACATCTGCTAGTGCTATGTCGGGTTACTTGGCATGGTGCGAAACAATAGGTAACTCGCCAAAGTCCAGCCTGTCCGTCGGCGTGGCAGCGGTTAAATCCAAATGACACGACTAAGTATGTAGAACTCACTGTAGAGGACTTTCGGACGCGGGTTCGATTCCCGCCGCCTCCACCACAAATTCTAGCAAAATCAATTGCTTACAAAAAAGCCCCGCTAAAACGGGGCTTTTTTTGGGTTGTTTTGGGTGGCTTGGTCAGCATTTTGGTCAACTTTTACCCCCAAAGCCAACCATTCACTGCCCTTTGTTCCGTTCCAACAGGTCCTGGTAGCGTTCCAGACTCTGGTCCACCCTGTCGATGGCGAACCTGGCCGACTCGCCGGCAAGCGGACCGGCGGCCTCCGCCACCTTGGCCGTGCTGCTCAACAGCAAGTCCGTCATCATCACGCCAAGCGCGTCCTCAGGCACGCTCCCAAGCTCGCCAAACGCATGCATCTGCTTCAGCAGGCGGGCTTGCTCTTCCGAACTGGCCCGGTTGATCTGCTCAAGAAAGGCAGCGTCGCGGCGCAGCGCGTCGCTTCCCTCTTCTCCTGCGCCGATCACTGGCGCTGCATCATTGGTTTGATGGTTATTGGCGGCTTCGTCCGACATGGGTTGTCCTTTGTTCGCATGGTTTGGAAATGGATCGGCTATCGCAAGCATAGCCACGACAATGCCCAAATGTCATTAGCCGAGCGTAATCCAAGCCAGAAGCAGGCTTTACCGTGCCGCCGAGAAACAAGTCCGCGGCAACCCGGATAGGCCTCCAAGCCCAGCGGAGCTCACATCGCCTATGCCCGAAGCCCTTATTCGTTGCCGCCGTCTTTCAGATTCTTCAAGGAGGCCTCCAGCGTCATGATGCGCGTGACCGATTCATCGACAAGCTGAGCAATCTCCTTGGCCGAGGAAGTGGATTCAATGGAGAGCTTTCTAACCTCATCCGCCACCACGGCGAAGCCTCTGCCGGTCTCGCCCGCCCTCGCCGCCTCGATGGCTGCGTTCAATGCCAGCAAATTGGTCTGGCTGGCGATGTCATTGATCGTGCCGATAATGGCGGAGATCTTTTGGCTGGACGCGATGACTTGCCGCATTTCCTCGTCCGTCACCCGTTCCGCCTCCATCTTGGCGGTCACATCAACCCCATACGTGACAATATTGCTGACCGCGCCCAGATGATCGCTGATCGGACACACCGTCATATTCATCAATACCAGATCGCCGCTCTTCTTCCGCAGCTTGAATTCCTGAACCACCAGTTCGCCCTGCAAAACGCGCTTGAAATTATCACTGCCAATGATCTCCGGCAGCACCCTGGCATGGCTGACCAATTCATCCACCGACTTGAGATCAAGATGCGACAACATATACGCGTTCGCATCGTACACCTTGCCGTCAAGATTCCATTCGCTGATCACATTCGACATGCCGATGGCTTCGAATCTTTTTTCATACTCAAGCTCTTTCACCTTTGTCTCGGTGATATCGGCCTGCACCGAGACAAAGTTCACCAGGGAACCCTGTTCGTTGAATATCGGATTGATCGCCAAGGACACCCAATAAGGATGCCCGCTCTTGGTGTAATTAAGAATTTCTCCGGCAAACGCTTTTCTGCCGCGCAGTGCAGCGCCGATCGCCTGCACGGTTTGAGCATCGGTGCCCGCGCCTTGCAATAGCGATCCCGGTTTATGCCCGATGATCTCATCGTGCGTATAGCCGCTCATCTTGCTGAAGCCATTATTAGCAAACACCACCAAGCCCTCGCTATCGGCCACCAGCGCGGAATTGTCGGTATTGTCGACGATCAGGGACATCAGCCTCAAATCTTCACGCGCCTTGACCATGGCGGTGATGTCTGTCGCATACTTGACGATTTTCAACACCTCGCCACTAGGATCGACGATAGGGTTGTAGGTGGCTTGAATCCAGACTTGCTGGCCGTCTTTTCTGACACGGCAATACTCCGCGGTCTGAAATACGCCGTCTCTCAGCTTGTCCCAAAATTTCTTATACTCTGGGCTGAGCCGCTCTTCGGCACGGACAAAGATCTGATGATGCTTGCCTCTGATCTCCGCAGGCGCATACCCCATCAAATGACAGAAATTGTCGTTCGCCACCAAGATCGCCCCATCCACATCAAATTCAATTACGGCTTGCGAGCGATTGATGGCCGCAATTTGCGAACTGAAATCAACATTCTTCCTGACGCTCTCGGTTACATCGCTGGCGAATTTTATGATGCGGCACACCCTGCCTCCCGACTTGATCGGGACATAGGAAGCCTGAATCCATAATGCCGCGCCATTTTTGTCCATCCGTTTGAAACAGCTGGTTTGGGATTCTCCGCGCTTGAGCTTATCCCAAAACCCTTGATAATCACTTGAAGACGCCTCCCGTTCATCGACAAAAATCCGGTGGTGCTTTCCCCGTATTTCCGGTAAGGTATATTTCATCAAATCCAAGAATAAATCATTGGCATCCAGTATTGTTCCATCCACATCAAACTGAATCACCGCCTGAGCCGAGTTCAACGCTTTTACAATATTTCCGGACTGGGCTCTGCCTAAAAATCTCGAAATGAAATTTAGCATTTCTCACCCTCCAAATTCTGGCACAAACACTTATTGGGAAGCCGACAATCACCGGCAGCACGCGATAAAGCTCAGAGCCAAAAACCGCCTTTAAACCATTCACGACTTTGGCTGTTTCTGACTGATTTGGCACGCGGCCGCCACGGCATCGACTCGCAACCAACACAAAACACAGATGTAAAACTGACTGAAAACCATCGATTTCACCCAAGTCCTGCGACAAGCACTATTCACCATGGCACAAAAAATGAAATTTGCATAACAAGAGACATGGGCAGCGTGGCTTGCGTCGCATTCTTGGTGGCCGGATCAAAGTCGGCGGCATGACCCGGAGCACGAACACACGAGGGTATCAGCCCGCCGCACGCGGTGGAGGGAGCTTGGGATCAAGTCCCAGCCGATAGGAGGCGCCGGCCATCAAGAGCGGCCTAGCCGCGTCAATTGCGTCCACCCTGCCGTCAAGCCTTCCGCGGCGAAACGTTCTCAGCGCCAATGCACTGGATTGAAAAATAAAAGAATCGAAACCAGCAATAAACACTACCGGCTTGACCCGGCATTCCGAAACGAGGCGGATAGGCTTGCGCGCCCTGCTGTCTTGCCTCAATCACTACGTCGTTCCCATCCCGCAGTCGAACGGACTGAATCTGCTATTGCGCCCCAATAGCGATCTTTGCCGTCACGCCAAAGTACTGAACCAGATCAATTACTTTCGCCATCAGCGTTTCTTTAAAATTCACCGGGCTTGTTAGCAATAATTATTGGAAAGAAACAACATGGCGCAAAAACCACAAATAATCATCAATCAATTTCATGGCAACCCCATCTTGGACAACTTTACTCCCGGGCATGTCAACCTCTCGTTCTACGGCAAGGATGGCAGTTACCAGGGCACTTACGGCGCCAATCATGCTGGCGACCTGCATGGCATCCTGGAAGAAACCGAGACCAATAAAGTAAGAATGAGCAAAGGCTCGGCCTGGTATTCCCAAACTTTTCTGTCGGTTGAAGAGGCCCAGTTTCAGAAGGCGCTCAATTATGCGAGGACCAGTGTCAAGAGAACGCTGGACAAGGAGATTGGCTATCAGCTGATTGGCGGAAACTGCGTGGATTTCGCCACTCAGGCGCTATGCATGGTCAATGAAGACCTGCATGGCTATCTGAAGGACCTGTCGGCCCTGAAAGCCTATTCCAAGCTGCGTGGCGCCAGTTGCCCGGTTGACAAGTCCACTCGTCAACGCCGCAGCCTGCAACAGAATGTCGATGAGCTGGAGCGGCTGTACGGCGTCAAGATCCTGCCGGTCAATGTCTCCAGCATTGGCTATCCCAGAGTGTTCTATACCGACTTCCGACACGTTGATGACTGCTACGCCACCCCTCGTTACAACCGCAGAAGCGGCCCGGTCGACAAGCCCTCCAATTACTCTTGGGACGTTGTCAAGGAGTTCGTGCTGACTTTTGGCACCAATTGCCCGGTCACACGCAAATATGTCGCCCAAAACCTGCCGATTGTTTCTCCGGTTGTCATCAACCTGGATGGCAAAGGCATTGTCACCAAGTCGATCTTTGACTCCAATGTGCAATTCGACTTCGATGGCAGTGGCGAGAAATACTTCACCGGCTGGATCACCAAGGGGTCCGGATTTCTGTTCTGGGACCCCGAAGGCGACAATATGATCCGCGACGCCAGCAAGATGTTCGGCGGCGGCCAGGCTGGCGAAGGTTTCAAAAAGCTGGCCCAGCTGGACCAGAACAAGGACGGCATCATCGATAGCCAGGACCCGGCTTTCCAGCAGCTCAAGGTGTGGATCGACCACAATGAAGACGGAGTTGCCGATCCCTCGGAAATCTACACCCTGGCGGAATTGGGCATCGAAGCGCTCTCGCTGGACTACGCCACCGTCAATATTGAGGACGAACACCACAACCTCATTGGCGAGCGGGCCCACGCCATCGTCAACGGACAACGGCGGGAAATGTCCGACGTCTATTTCAAATACCATTAAGGCCCGCTAACAACACCCCTGATCCTGCGTTGTGCCTCCTTGTCGTACTACTGATACTGCCTGCGTCGGCACGCCTTGGCTCAGCTTCTCTGCGAGGTGTTGTTAGCGGCTCTAAGTCCGTGCCCGGAAGCGGGTGTCGCGATGCCCGCCTCCCATGAAGAATGCCGCCGGCGCAAAGCGCGGGCGGCATTTTTTCCAGCCAGGGCCGGCGGGTTTACATCGAGTCCAGCACCTTGATGCCAAGCAGATCCAGGCCGGTCTTCAGCGTCTTGGCGGTCAGCGCCGACAATTGCAGACGGCTGGCGCGGACTTCGCCCTCGCTCTTGAGGATGGGGCAAGCCTCGTAGAAGCGCGAGAACAGCGTGGCGATGTTGTACAGGTACTGAGACAGATAATGCGGGTAGCAGCCATCCACCACCGCTTGCAAGGTGTCCTCGAACTGCGCCAGCGCGGCGGCCAAGTGCTTCTCGGCCGGCTCGGTGATAACGATGGCGGCATTGGCGTCGTAGCCGTCGGCCTTGCGGAACACGCTCTGCACCCGGGTATAGGCGTATTGCAGATAAGGCGCGGTATTACCCTCGAAGGCCAGCATGGTATCCCAGTTGAAGATGTAGTCGCTCATGCGGTTCTTCGACAGGTCGGCATACTTGACCGCGCCGATGCCCACGGCGGCGGCGATGTCGCGGCGTTCGGCCTCCGGCAGGTCCGGGTTCTTCTCCGTCACCAGCGCGAACGCGCGCTCTTCGGCTTCCTGCAGCAGCTCGATCAGCTTGACGGTGCCGCCGGAGCGGGTCTTGAACGGCTTGCCGTCGTCGCCCATCATCACGCCGAAACCGACATGCTCCAGCTTCATGCTGTCCGGCGCGAAGCCGGCCTTGCGGCAGATGGAGAACATCTGGGCAAAGTGCTGGCTCTGGCGCGCGTCAACCACGTAAATCACGCGGTCCAGATTCAGGGTTTTGTGGCGATAGCGCACCGCGCCCAGGTCGGTGGTGGTGTACAGATAACCGCCGTCCTTTTTCTGGATGATCACGCCCATGGGCTTGTCTTCCTGGGTGCGGAATTCTTCCAGGAACACCACTTGGGCGCCATCGTCCTCGGTCAGCAGGCTGGCGGCGCGCAATTCTTCGACGATGACCGGCAGGTCGTCGTTATAGGAGGATTCGCCGCGCACGTGCTCGCGCTTGAGGCCGACATTGAGCTTCTGGTACACCGCCTCGCAATGCTTCAGCGACACGTCGACGAACTGCTCCCACAGTTTCAGCACGTCCTGGTCGCCGCCCTGCAGCCTGACCACGTAGTCGCGGGCGCGGTTGGCGAAGTCTTCGCTCTCGTCGAAACGCACTTTGGCGTTGCGGTAGAAGGTTTCCAGGTCGGACAGCTGCAGTTCGGCGTCGCCGGCGTGGCTGGTTTCCACCAGATAGGCGGTCAGCATGCCGAACTGGGTGCCCCAGTCGCCCACGTGGTTGGCGCGCACCACGTCGTGGCCGACGAATTCCATCACTCGGGCCAGCGCGTCGCCAATGATGCTGGAACGCAGATGGCCAACGTGCATTTCCTTGGCCAGGTTGGGCGAGGAGTACTCCACCATCACGCGCTGCGGCGCAACGCGGTTGATGCCTAGCTTGTCGTCTTTCAGGGCGGCTTCGCTTCGTCGGGCAAGATATTCAGGGGCTAGATGAATATTGATGAAACCCGGGCCGGCGATTTCCACCTTGTCGGCGATGCCGGCAAGATCCAGCGCGGCGACCACTTTTTGGGCCAGTTCGCGCGGATTGGTCTTGAGCTGCTTGGCAGCGCCCATCACACCATTGGCTTGGTAGTCGCCGAATTCCGGCTTGGACGCCGGCTGCACCACGGCAGGCGCGTCCGGCGCGCCGGCTGCCGCCAGGGCGGCCTGCACCCGTTGATTGATCAGTTGAAGAATAGTCATTAGAGCCCCAAGAATTGCCGCGAAAACGAAAATTAGTCTTCGCTTCTGAAAAAAACTACTTGTTGATTGTATTCCCGCTTGCCATCAGGGGCAATGCTTGCGGCCAAGCCATATCGGCAAAGTGCTCGCCAAGCGGTCGCCCTTGGGATTTTCTGCCGGCATCCGGCTCAAAACCAGCGGGTTTCACCCATGGCCGGCAGTCGAAACACCTCGGGCGAAATATTCCATTGCGCTAAGGCGGCGGCAAGGTCGTCCTGCGGCTGGTCCAGTGGCTCGTCGGTGAGAATGAAGCTGCCCCAATGCACCGCCCAGGCGGCGCGCGCGCCGGTATCCAGCAGGATGCGCACCGCCTCCTCCGGGTTCACATGCTGCGGATGCAGGAACCAGCGCGGCTCGTAAGCGCCTATCGGCAGCAGCGCAAGATCCACCGTGCCCAGGCGCTCGCCTATCAGCCGGAACAATTGGTCCTGATAGCCGGTATCGCCGGGATACCAGAACTGCAGCCCGTCGCCGCGCACGGCGAAGCCGCCCCACAGCGCGCGGTTTTCATCGCCGACCATCCAGCGCTTGCTCCAGTGATGGGCCGGCGTCAGCTCCGCTTCCACGCCGTCCAAGCGGTAGCGCTGCCACCAGTCCAGTTCGTGGATGTGCGAAGCCGGCACGCCGGCCTGCCGCAGAATCACCCCCACGCCCAGCGGCGCGGCGAATTGCGGGCAGCCGGCGGGCTGGCGCGCCAGCCGGCGCACAGTGTTGAAGTCGAGATGGTCGTAGTGATTATGGGTGATCAGCACCAGGTCCAGCGCCGGCAGCGCCTCCAGCGTCATCGGCGGCGGCAGCTGCCGTTCCGGCCCCGCCCACTGGAACGGCGAAGCGCGCCGCGACCAGACCGGGTCGATCAGGATGTTCTTGCCGCACAGCTGGATGAAGCTGGTGGCGTGAGCCACCCAGGTCAGCGACGGCCGATCCCGGTTGGCGTTCAGCGCGGCCAACTCCGGCGCTTGGCGCGGAATGCGCTCCAGCCGGTGGCGCACCGCCGGCATGCGGCTGCGCTGCCATTCCCAGCGCAGCACGTCCAGCAGCCGCGGCTGCTGGAAGGGAAACAGATTGCGGTAGCCATCGGCCCCATGATGATCCTGCTGCGGATCGGGGCGATACACCGGCAGCGGCCAGCGGTGTTGCAGCCAGGGTTTCAGTCGCGACATGACATGGAGGTAGCGAGAAAGGAATGGGCATTGTCGCCCATGGCCGGATAAAACAAAAGGCGGCCCGTGCCGGGCCGCCCGTCTTGCTCTCACGCTCAGAAACTGTACACCGCCTGCGCGCCCAACATATCGTTGCTGCGACGGAAGCGTCCGTCGTTGCGCAGGAACACATCCTGACTGGCCCAGTCGTGACGGTATTCGAACTTCAGCGTCAGCTGATCCGTCGGGTAGAACAGCAAATCCGCGGTCAGCGCCTGGCGGTTGGCGCCCTTGCAGTCGGTGGCGCCGCCGGCCACGCAGGCCTGCGACACGCCAAAGCCGTTGACACCGTCGTAGCCGTTGGCGTTGAGCGCCACGCCGGCGCCGCCGCCGCCGTTCTTGCTGTTGTTCAGGTAATCGTAACGCAAGGTGGCGCCCATCTTGCCCAGGATATCGGTCATCCATTTGCGATGCCCCAGCAAGGACACCCCATACCATTGCGCCGCGCCGCCGTTCCAGGCGGCGTTTTGCTGCCGCCCGTAATCAAACTCGGCGTTGTACTGGATATCGTTCAAGGCGTAGCTGGCGTCGACTTCGGTATAGAAGTAGTTGCTGTACGGATCGTTGCTGGCGCATTGGTAGCCAAAACCGCTGTTGCCGGCCAGGCAGCCATTGCTCACCGGCACCGGGTTGCCAGCGGGCTGGGCGGCGCTGGTCAGCAGCGTCTGGCGGCCTGCATTGAAGGACCAGCCCAGATCCAGCGCGCTGCTCCAGGTATAATCGACCCGGCCGGTGAGCGTAGGCGTGTTATTGCTCTTGACGACGGGGTTGCCATTGTCGCTATTGCTGCCGGTGGTCGCCAGGTTGGCATGGGTGCGGTATTGCTCGTTGCCCAGCAGGAATTTCCACGCCCAGTCTCCATGCGCCCAGTTGAAGCCGGCGCCGACGTAGGAACCCGGCACGCTGAAGTCGTACAGCAACCCATGGGTCAGCGTGTTCATCTGGTTGGATTGCTGCATCTCATAGCCGCCGAAGCTATTGACCAGGCCCGCGGTCAGCGACCAGGTGTCTGACAGCGGGTAAGTGAACTGGGCGGTGTTGATGATGTTGTTGCCGCTGCCGCCATCCAGCAGGGTATTGCCGGAGCCGCGATTGGGCATGATGCTGATTTCGACGCTGGGCGCGGTGGGGCCAACGCCGAAGGTCTTCTTGATGTCCAGATAAACGTCGCCGAAGGTGCTGTTGCTGTAGGCGTAGGTATTCTGGTGATTCAGGAACTGGAAGCCCGAGCTGTTGTTGGCGCGGTTATAGATATAAGTCGGGTCCAGGTAGCCGGTGACGCTGAGCCCGGCCAGCGGGCCATCGGTGGCGGCGTTGTTGAGCTTGTCCACCTTCAATTCCATGCCGGCCACCCTCTCCTTCAGTTCGGCGTTGGCGTCGTCGGCCGGCGCCTTGGCTTCGGTGGCGGCGGCCACCGCTTGCTGCAAGGCCTGCATCTGGGTCTGCAAGGCCTGCAATTGCGCCTTGAGCTTGGCGATTTCATCCGCCTTGGCATCGGCCAGCGCCATGCCCGGCAGTCCTGCTATCAGCGCGCTGATCAGTATTCTCTTCATTTCCCACTCCCTTGTTGCATGTCTTTGGATACAACATTCGAGAACAGCCTGCGCTCATCCACGGACGCTCCGGCGCGGCATCGCCGCGCCGGCATGCGTGTTTATATTGTTATGCCGCCAGGCTCAAGCCTGGGCGAAAGCCAGTTTCATCTCACGCTCGCGCTTGCGCTCCGCCATGCGCATATAGATGTTGGCCGCCACCACCCCGGCCGACACCAGCACGATGAACAGCGTTGCCAGCGCGTTCATTTCCGGGTTCAGGCCCAGGCGCACCCGCGAGAAGATCACCATGGGCAAGGTGGTGGAACCGGGGCCGGACAGGAAGGCGGTCAGCACCAGATCGTCCAGCGACAGCGTGAACGACAGCAGCCAGCCGGACACCAGCGCCTGCGAGATCAGCGGCAGCGTGATCACGAAGAACACCTTCAAGGGCCGCGCGCCCAGATCCATCGCCGCCTCTTCCAGCGACAGGTTCAATTCGCGCACCCGCGATTGCACCACGATGGCGACATAGGACACGCACAGCATCACGTGACCGATCCAGATGGTGAACACCCCGCGTCCCTCCGGCCAGCCGAAGGCCTGCTCCATCGCGACGAATAGCAGCAGCAGCGAAATGCCCTGAATCACCTCGGGAATCACCAACGGCGCGTTGACCATGCCGGCGAACAGGGTGAACATGCGGAAGCGCCCGAAGCGGGCCAGCACGAAGCCGGCCCAGGTGCCGATCACCACCGAGGCGGTGGCGGTCATCAGCGCGATCTTGACGCTGAGCCAGGCGGCGTTGATCAGTTCGTCGTCCTGCAATAGCGCGGCATACCACTTGGTGGAGAAGCCGGACCATACCGTCACCAGCTTGGACTCGTTGAAGGAGTACAGCACCAGCAGCGCGATGGGCAGGTAGAGAAAACCGTACCCCAGGCCCAGCACCAGAAAGGACAGCGTCTTGTTGGGCTTGATCATCTCGCGGCCTCCATATTCTTGACCTGGTAATGCTGGAACAGCGCCATCGGCACCAGCAGCAACAGCACCATCGCGCAGGTCACCGCGGCCGCCATCGGCCAGTCCATATTGTTGAAGAACTCGTCCCACATCACGCGGCCTATCATCAGCGTGTCGGAGCCGCCCAGCAGTTCCGGAATCACGTACTCGCCCACCGCCGGGATGAACACCAGCAGGCTGCCGGCGATGATGCCGTTCTTGGACAGCGGCAAGGTCACTTGGACAAAGGCCTTCCACGGTTTCGCGCCCAGATCGTAGGCCGCTTCCAGCAGCCTCAGGTCCATTTTCACCAGATGGGCGTACAGCGGCATGATCATGAACGGCAGGTAGGAAAACACCATGCCGATATAGACCGCCCAGTTGGTGTGATAGAGCCGCAACGGCGTGTCGATCACGCCCAGCCACAGCAGGAACTGATTGAGGAAGCCATCGTTCTTCAGGATGCCGATCCAGGCATAGACGCGGATCAGATAGGAGGTCCAGAACGGCAGCATCACCATCATCATCAGGGTGTTGCGCGCGCTGTCCGAGGCCCGGGCGATGTAATAGGCCATCGGGTAGCCGATCAGCAGACACAGCACGGTGGAGACGAAGGCCATCTTCACCGAGCTGATATAAGTGGCGAAGTACAAGTCGTCGCCCAGCATGAACTTGTAATGGCCGATGTTCAGCGCGATGGTGAATACGTCGTTTTCCAGCTTGGTGAGCGGGGTGTAAGGCGGAATGCCCAGTTGTTGCTGCGAGAAGCTGATGCCCACCACCAGCAGGAAGGGCAGCAGGAAGAACACCAGCAGAAACAGGAACGGCATGCCGATGACGGTGGTTCTACCCGACGGCAGCCAACGGCTTAGCTTGAGACTTTTCATGTCAGCACCACATGGCCGGTTTGATCCGGCTCGCTTGCATTGCTTTTGCGCCATCCTCCGCGCCCGTCTGATGCGGGCTGTCGATCGAACGGCCTCCTCTTGAACGCTTCTCCCGGATACCCACGGCCGCGGCGGCCGGACATCGCCTGTCTCACTCCTCCCGGTCATGCCGGACGCCGGGCGCGCGCGTCCCCGCCGGCCTGGCCGGCATGGCGTGCTCGCGCTCGGATTGACTATCGGCAGCCGCCGTCCCGGCTCAGGCGGGCGCGGCGGCGGTATTGGACGCCTGCCTCAGCGCCCCGTCTTCAGCTGCGTCCACAGACGGTTCTGCAGGCGCATGATGTCGGACGGCAAGGGCTTGAGCAGGAATAGCGTTTTCACGACGGACTCCGGCGGGTACACCCCCGGGTCGTTGGCGATTTCCGGCTTCACGTATTTGCGCGCGGCGGCGTTGGCGGTTGGATAAAACACTTCGTTCGTGATCGCGGCGTTGACTTCCGGCGACTGGATGTAGTTGATCCATTTAAGCGCGGCCTCGGGATGCGGCGCGTCCTTGGGGATCACCATCACATCGAACCAGAGCGGCGCGCCGCTCTTGGGTATCACATAGGCCAACTGGTACGGCCGCTTGGACTCCTGAGCGCGGTGCTTGGCGATGTTGACGTCGCCGGAGAAGCCCAGCGCCAGACAGATGTCGCCGTTGGCCAGGTCGTTGATATAGCCGGAGGAGTTGAACTGGGTGATGTAGGGCCGGATTTTCTTCAGCGCTTCGAAAGCGGCCTGGTAGTCGGCGGGGTTCTTGCTGTTGGGGTCCTTGCCCAAGTGGTGCAGGGTGACGGCGAACACGTCGTTGGCCTGGTCCAGCACCGATACGCCACAGCCTTTGAGCTTGGATACGTATTTGGGATCGAACAGGATGTCCCAGCTGTCCAGCGGCGCGTCCTTGCCCAGCGCCGCCTTGACCTTGCTCAGATTGTAGCCGAGGCCGTCGGTGCCGTAGGCCCAGGGCACGCCGTGGGCGTTGGCCGGGTCGGCGTCGACGATCTTGGCCATCAGCGCCTTGTCCAGATTGGCCAGATTGGGCAGCTTGGACTTGTCCAGCTTCTGGTAGATGCCGGCCTCGATCTGCTTGGCCATGAAGTTGGAAGTGGGCACCACGATGTCGTAGCCGGCGCGGCCGGTCAGCATCTTGGCCTGCAAGGTGTCGTCGCTGTCGTAGACGTCGTACTTGACCTTGATGCCGCTCTGTTTTTCAAACCCGGGGATGGTGGACTTGGCGATATAGTCCGACCAGTTGTAGACATTCAGCGCCTTGTCTTCGGCGTGCGCCGCCGCGACCGGCAGCAACATCAGCAATGAACACAGCGCTTTGCGAACCAGCTTATTCTGCATGACAGGCTTCCTAATGGAACGGGCCGCGCTGTCCGACGCCGGGCCTGTGGCCTGCGAGCATCGGGCGACCCGATAACGGCAACCTCAGCGCCACGCTCCCCGCCCGTTGCCGGGCCATGGCGCTGCTCCATTGTCCCCGGCCGCCTGGGCGGACCTGGGTCGAATGCGGCACCAGCTTGCGATGGGCGAGCCGGTTTCCGGCGCCCCCCAGCGCGCTGCTGATGCCAACTTACACCCCGCAGCGCGCAATGCCAGCTATCCGCGCGTTACGGTTTGCAACTTTCGAGGTGCTAAGGGTCATGATTCGGGCCGTTCCGCCCCGCGTTCTAGTTGGCGGGTATCGATGAACGGCCAGGGAAACCTGCATGCAAAGCTTGCGCTCCCATGCCGATGCGCGAGAACTGGCCGCCAAACGACCATTTCCGCTCACATCATCTCCTCTTGTCTCCACGCTCAGTGGATGTTTAATAAAATTTACATCTCTCTCTGATACGTCACTACTTTTTAACCATATTTTTTTATGCACGCAACTTTTATTGATCTTGCAGTGCAAAAAAATAAACACATGCGCCACAGTCCGATTCCAAATGTTCACTATTATCAACAATCCGAACTGTAACCCACGCCGATCACAGCACCCAAAACGCATGACCGCGACGCAAGGTTGACCGTGGGCGTCGCCAGGACGAAAAAAAAACAGGCGGCCGCGGCCGCCTGTTTTCGCACGATCCAACTCTGGGTCAGAACAGCCGCGCCAGCAGCGCCTTCTCCTTGCCCGCCATGTCGGGAATGCGCACCTGGATGCCATTGCCGGCGGCCACCGCCACCGGCTCGCCATTGCGCGTCATCTGCGCCAGTTCGATGATCTGGTTGCCGCTGGGGTGGATGATTTCGATGCGATCGCCCACCGCGAAGCGGTTCTTCACCTCGATCAGCGCCCAGCCGTCGGCATCGACCTCGATCACATCGCCCACGTACTGGCTCTGCTTGGCCTTGGAATGACCGGTGATGTAGTTCTGATATTCCTGAGTCTGGTGGCGCTCCAGGAAACCCGGGGTGTAGCCGCGGTTGGCGAGACCGTCCAGCTCGGCCAGCAGGCCGAGGTCGAACGGGCGGCCGGCGACGGCGTCGTCGATCGCCTTGCGGTAGACCTGGGCGGCGCGCGCCACGTAGTACAGGCTCTTGGTGCGGCCTTCGATCTTCAGCGAGTCCACGCCGATCTTGGCCAGCTTCTCCACCTGCTCCACCGCGCGCAGGTCCTTGGAGTTCATGATGTAGGTGCCGTGCTCGTCTTCGATGATGGGCATCAGCTCGCCGGGGCGGCTGCCCTCTTCGATCAGATAGGTCTTGTCCGCCAACGGGTGGCGTTCGGCGCCGCCGCAGGAGGCGAAGCTCTGATTCGCCTCTTCCAGCGCCTTGTTGAAGTCGAACTTGATGGTCTGCACATCGCCGGCGTCGTCGCCCTGGGTGTCGTGCACCTTATAATCCCAGCGGCAGGCGTTGGTACAGGTGCCCTGATTCGGGTCGCGATGATTGAAATAGCCGGATAGCAGGCAACGGCCGGAATAGGCGATGCACAACGCGCCGTGCACGAACACTTCCAGTTCGATGTCCGGGCATTGCTGGCGGATTTCGGCGATTTCGTCCAGGCTCAGTTCGCGCGACAGGATGATGCGCGACACGCCCAGCTTCTGCCAGAACTTGACGCCCATGTAGTTGACGGTATTCGCCTGCACCGACAGGTGAATGGGTACTTCCGGCCACTTTTCGCGCACCATCATGATCAGGCCGGGATCGGCCATGATCAGCGCGTCCGGCTTCATCGCGACCACCGGCTCCATATCGGCCATATAGGTCTTGATCTTGCTGTTGTGCGGCAGGATGTTGCTGGCGACGAAGAACAATTTGCCGCGCGCGTGGGCTTCGTCTATGCCCTGCTTCAGCTCTTCCAGCTTGAAGTCGTTGTTGCGGGCGCGCAGGCTGTAGCGCGGCTGGCCGGCGTAGACGGCGTCGGCGCCAAAGTCATAGGCGGCGCGCATCTTGTCCAGCGTGCCGGCCGGCAGCAGAAGTTCCGGTGCTTTCATTGTTTATTCTGGTGGGTTCGTTGAGCGTGGGCTCAGTGCAGCAGACAGGACATCGGCAACGGCTCGCGGTCCGGCTCGACAAAGCCTTTGCGCGCCGACTCGTCGTCCAGGCGCTCTGAAGAATAATGTTGCAGGATCACCGCGCGGGCGTCGGCCAGCACGTCCGGACAGTGGCTGGCGAACGCCTCCCAGTCCTCGAGCAGCCGGGGCTGGCTGGCCATCCGGCTGTACAGGATCACCAGGATCGCCATGGTCAGGGTGTGGTGATACTTCATCGCCGCGCCATTCACCATGGCGAAGCGCGACAACGCGCGCGCGCAGCGGGCTGCGGCTTCCGGCGCCGGGTATTGGCGGCGGTAGGCCCAGGCGGCGTACAGGTGCGCGCGGTGGTTGAAGTCGGATGCAGGCAGCGCATTGGTTTCCAATTGGCGCAGGAATGCCTGATGGTCCATGACTCGGTTTCTCCGAAAATTCCAAAAAGCAAAGGCTCCACCCAATGTGGAGCCCTGACCCTCGTTGATACGGGGGCGATTATGCGCGGCCTGCCGATGCCAGTCAAGTGCGCGCGCAGTCGCAAACGCGACATTAAGCCGCTGTTTTAAAATCCTTTTCTGGTTTAAGGTCTTTTCGCCAAAGCCAGCAGCGCGCTGAACTGACCGATCAGCGCCAGCAGCATGAGCAGCGGACACAGAATGGCCAGCAGCGGCCCCGGGCCGCTGTCCAGGCCGCGCCACAGCGCCGAACTGAGCGCGAAAACCAGGGTGCTGAGCAACAGCACCGTCATGGCGAAGCGGCGCTGCTTTTGCATCTTTTTAAAAAAATTCAATAGCATGTTTGCTGATTCCGGATAAGGCCGTCGGCATGCTAGCCGGCGGCGGCGGTGTCGTCTTCGCTCAAGGCGCGCAGTATTTCCAGTTCCTGCGTGGAAAAACCCGCCCGTTCACGGGCGGCCAGATTATACGCGCCGCGGTAAAGCTGGACATCGTGGCGCCGCAGCAGTTCCTGGAAACAGGTTTCCGGCTCCAGGCCACGCTGGCGGCACAGCCGGGCAAACCAGGCGTTGCCGATGCGCACATGGCCCACTTCCTCGCGCAGGATGATGTCCAGCACCGCCACCGTGTCATGATCGCCGATGCCGGCCAGCCGCCGCTGTATGCCCGGCGTCACGTCCAGGCCGCGCGCTTCCAGCACCCGCGGCACCAGCGCCATGCGCGCCAGCGGGTCGTAATCGGTCTTGCAGCTCATCGCCCACAGGCCGTTGTGGGCGGGGAAGTCCCCGTAGTCGCAATCCAGCGCCCGCAGCCTCCGCCGCAGCATGGCGAAATGGCGCGCCTCCTCCGCCGCCACCTGCAGCCAATCGCTGACAAAAGCGGCCGGCATCTCGCGGAAACGCCAGGCGGCGTCCAATGCCAGATTGACCGCGTTGAATTCGATGTGGGCGATGGCGTGGATCAGCGCCGCGTGGCCCTGGCGCGTGGACAGGCTGCGCTTGGGCACCTTGGCCGGGTGCACCAGCTCCGGCCGCGGCGGACGCCCGGCCTCGGGCAAGGCATAGGGCGGCGGCGCGTCCGCGCGCGTCAGGGCGCCGCCGCGCCAGCCCTGCAGCGCGTCGACGGCCAGTTCCATCTTGCGTTCGATGTCGCGGCACAACAGCGCCGCTTCCAGTTGCGGGTAAAGGCTCATGGACAGGCATTCTAGCCGATGTCGGCGCACCCCGGCAGCGCCCCTGGCCCTAGGGCCAAGCCAGCCGACGGAGCCTGATCAATTCCCTGTTTCAACCATCCCTCGGAACGTGTTTACGATCTCGCGAGCTTAGGCGAGACAAGGCGAAAGCGAGCGAAAAAGCGGAATGTACTCGTGGCACATGAGCACTGAGCTCGGTTTCAACGCGGTATCGCCGACGCGCGGCAGATCTTGAACAGGTTCTTAAACGGAGTGGGTTTCATCCTGCCTGACCATCCAGGCGTCGAACTCGTCCAGCGCGGCGTCGAAGGCCGGCAGCAGCGCGGCCACCTGATCCAGCAATTGCGCCTTGCCCGCTTGTTCCAGCGCTTCGGCGGCCATGCCCAGCGCATTGATGCCCACCATGCGGCTGGCGCCCTTGACCCGGTGGGCGGCAAAGCTGATGCGGTCGCTCGAGCCGGCGGCGATGGCCTGGCGCAATTCGGCGACGTCTTCGGCGTTGCCCTGCTGGAAATCGCGCAGAATCTCCAGCTCCACTTGCAGATCGCCATTGCTGTATACCTGCAGCACCGAGCGATCCACCGGCCCGTCCTGCGCCGCGCTCGGCTCCGGCGGCGCCGAGCCGGTGGCGCGCGGGTCCTTGGCCGCCCATTTCTGCAAGGCGTCGGACAAGGCCGAAATCGACAAGGGCTTGGTCAGGAAATCGTCCATGCCGGCTTCTCGGGTCTTGTCCTGTTCCTCTTTGGCGGCATTGGCGGTGCAGGCGACGATGGGAATGCGCCCCAGTTCCGGATGCTCGCGCTCATGCGCGCGCACCAGCCGCGCCAGCTGATAACCGTCGATGCCCGGCATGTGGCAGTCGGTCAGGATCATCGAATAGCGGCCGGACAGCCATTTGGCGAACGCGCGGTCGCCATCCTCGGCCCATTCCGCCGGATAGCCCAGTTTTTCCAGCTGCTTCAGCGTCAGCTTGCGATTAGTGGGATTGTCCTCGGCGAACAGAATCGGTAGCACACGCATCGAGGAGGACAGACTCATCGCCTCGGGCTCTTCCTCGCGCGGCATTTCCGCCGGCACATGGACCTGCGGCAGGCTGACCGGCGCCACCACCTGGTCCAGCCATTCCACTTCCAGCAATAGCCGCGCGCAGCTGCCCTTGCCCAGCTGGCTTTCCAGTTCCACATGGCCGCCCATCAGGCCGGCCAGCCGTCGGCAGATCGCGAGGCCCAGACCGGTGCCGCCAAAGCGCCGGGTGGTGTCGGAATCCGCCTGGGTGAACGGCTGGAACAACCGGGACAGGCTGTCCTCGGACATGCCGATGCCGCTGTCTTCCACTTCGAAGCTCAGCGATTGGTAATTGGCCATCGAGCTGAGCACCTTGACCCGTATCGCCACGCCACCATGCACGGTGAACTTGATCGCGTTGCTGATGAAGTTCTGCAGGATCTGCCGCACCCGCAAGGGGTCCATCACCAGCGTCGGCGCCAGTAGCTCGTCCACATCCAGCTGGAAATCCAGGCCTTTCTTGTAGGCGTTTTCCTGGTACAGGCTGCGTATGCTTTCCAGGAAGGGGCGCGAGGCGGTCGGCGCGGTGACGATTTCCAGCTTGTCGGCCTCGATCTTGGAAAAATCCAGGATGTCGTCTATCAGCCGCAGCAAGGTTTGCGCGGAATCGTGTATCGTCGCCACCGCATCGCTCTGCTCGCCATCCAACCGGGTCATGTTCAGCAATTCCAGCATGCCCAACACGCCATTCATCGGGGTGCGGATCTCGTGGCTCATGGTGGCGAGGAAGGCGCTCTTGGCGCGGTTGGCGGCATTGGCCTGGTCGCGCGCGAGCCGCAATTCGAACTCGGCCATCTTGCGCTCGGTGATGTCGAGACAGGCCAGTATCATCACCCCTTCCACCACCTCGGTGGCCACCATCTGGCCCTCGAACAGCACCCAGATCGGCTGACCCGCGCCGGCCAGGCACTCCAGTTCGCAGTGGATGCGGGTACCCTGCCGCATCTGCTGCAGATGCTCGGTCAGCTCGATCCAGCCTTGTTCCGACGCCATCAATTCCATCAAATGCATGCCGGCCAGGCCGTAATCGCCGACATCGAAGATCAGTTCCGCGGTTTGGTTGGCGCGCGACACCTGCAACTGTTCATTCAGGCGCAGCAAGCCCACCGGCGAGGAGGCGAACACCGCCTCCTCCTCTTGCAGCACCGCGCGCAGCTGCGCCTCCGACACCTTGCGCCGCGCCTCTTCATCATAAAAACCCAGGATGTTGGCGTAGGCGCTGAGCAGCGGCTGCATGCCCACGCCCAGCCGATACACATCCGGTTGCAGCAGGCACACCGCGGCGGCGACATCGCCGCCCAGCATCACCGGCAGGGAGATCCAGGCCGAGCGTTCGCTCAGCAGCTGGAACAGCCAGCTGAGCGGAGCCGGCGCCTGCGCCACCTCGCTCAAGGATGGCAGCTCCCGCGGCCAATCTCCGGCCTGCAGCTGCAGCGATTGACCATCGCCATCCAAGGGCGACCAGGCCAGCAGTAGGCATTGCTCGGCGCCGGCATGCTGGCAGAACACGCGGTGCAGCGCTTCGAACACCTTGTCGCGCGGCTCCCGCGCCAGCAGCATGCCTTCGACCACGGAGATCGCCGACAGCAACTCCACACTGCGCTCCAGCGAGGTCTCCGCCTGACGCCGCTGCTGTTCATTGCGCACCGTCAGCATGCGCCAGCTGTGGTCGCGACTGTCGCTGAACCGGCTGAGGGAAATGAGCACATAGAAACGCTCGCCACTGGCCGGCAACCCTTCCCCGGTCAGCTCCACCGTGGTCTGATCGTCCAAGGCCTGCGTCAAGTGGCTGACGCCGCCCGGCACCTCCAGCAGGCTGTAAGCCGACATGCCGTGCAGCACTTCCTGCGGATAGCCGAACATCTTGCCGGCCCCGGGGTTGGCGATCTCGATGCGGCCATTGCGATTGACGATCAGCACCGCGTCGCCGGAAGCGTCCAGCATATGCTTCAACGCGGACAACGGCCGCAGCACGCGGCTCACCATATAGTGCAGCAGCACCAGCACCAGGCCCAAGGCCAGCGCGCCGAACAGGCCATCGCGCACCATGCGGAACAGAAAGACGCTGCGCCCTTCGTCGATGCGCTCGGCCGTCATCCGCTCCACCATGCCGAACGCGTTTTGCAAGACCGTGCTCAACTCCGCCAGGCTGGCATGGAAATCGGTGGCCTGATTGAATGACTGCACGCCGTCTATCTGCTCATGCTGCAGCTTGACCACCAATTGCAGCTTCAAGGTCAGTGTCACCAGATTATTGAACGCCGCTTTCAGCTCATCGTCGTGCGCCGCCAGGATGATGGGCCGCATCTGCTCCACCATCACCATCGCGGAGCTGAGCCGGAACGCCAGATCGTCCTCGATGTCGCGGTTCATCCGGTGCCCCAGCTGCTCACGGATGAGCAGCGCCACCGCGTTGCCGCGCAGTTGGCCGCCCAGCAGCCACAGGTTCTGCTTGATCATCATCAGGCTGTTGAGGGTGGGATCGGCCTGGCTGGCCAGCTGCGCCATGTCCGCGGCCAGAATGCCTCCGGCTTCATTGCGCAAGCGCGATGTGACCAAGTACAGCAGATTGCTCATCGACTCGTTCTGAAAATCCCGCTGCCGCAACACGGCCAGGGACTCGGCCCGCAGCACTTTGAAATCATGGGCGAGACTGGACAGCCGCTTCTGACTGCTGACGTCCACACCGGCGATAACCGGCATGGAAGCCAGCGCCACCACGAACTTGGCATCGGTATCGCGGGCCAGACGCCGCAAATCATCCTGCTGCTGCTGCGTGGGCGGCACTTTCGCGGTCAACAGCAGCCGCAGCTGACTGCTCTCCAGATTTTCCGCGTTGAGCGCCAGATACAGCGCCGAGATGTCGCGGTTCAGCTCCGCCACATGCCGGGCCTGGCGGTAGGAGTCCCAAGACTCATTCAGCAGGCGCAGAATGGCGCCCGCCTGCAGCGCGCCCAGCAACAGCACGATCAGGATCACCGCGCGACGGATGGACTTGGTGTGTTCCTGGCGCGGCCTGGACAGCTTCATCGGAGCGGGGCTCAATGTTCGTTCGACGGCGCGGCTTCAGTCTCGGGGCTTTCCTCGACAAAGAGCCGCATCACGCCGTAACGATCGCTGAAATCGCGTAGCACCGCGATCTGGTTGGCGGAAATCGCCGCGCCGCGCGGCAGTAGCAGATGGCCATGCTTGCTGCACAGGTCCTGGGCCAGCACCGATCCCGCCTTGACCGCCAGCAGGCTGACCGCGGTGCCAGGCGGCGCTTCGGGCAGCGCCGGCGCATCGAACAGCCGGCCAAAGACCTTGCGGTCATACTCGCTGCCGGTGGCGACGCCATAATAGCTGAACGGGTCGATTTCCGGCCGCTTGCGCTGCATCGCCGCCACGATGGCCTTCTCCACGTCGGCCGGCTTCGGCGGCTTGACCACGAAACCGTCGGCGTGCAGTTGGCTGGCCAGTACCACATTGCTGCGGTCGGCGTGGCCGGACAGGAACACGAAGGGCAGATTGGATGGGTTCATGGTGTGACCGCAGCGCAGCTCTTTCAACAGGTCCATGCCGTTCATCGGTGTCATCTGCACATCGCACAGCACTAGGTCCACCATGCGGATGTCGAGCAAGCGCATCGACGCGGTGCCGTCCGCCGCCTGGAAAATGGATTCGGAGCGCAGGCCCATCGCCTGCAAGGCCTGGCTGATCAGCGAACGCACCAGGGTCTGGTCGTCCACGATCAAGATCCGCATTCGGGAAAAATCCACCGCAGCACTCATTCCGCGCTCCCCTCCGCCGTCGCCGCCTGACGGCTCTGCCGCAGATAATCGCTCAGTTCGTTCTCGCGCAGCGGCAGCGCCACATAAGCGCCGCGCACGCATGGACAGCCCAGATCCTTCGCCAGCGCCACGCTGTCCTCCTCGTCGATGCCGCTGGCGGTGATCGCCCCCGGCGTCAAACCGTAAATGCGCAAAAAGCGCAATGCCTGCGGATCCGCGCCCAGCATGCCGCGTATCCATTGCAGGGTTTGCCGCGGAATGTTGACGTGATCGAAGGGCAGCTTGAGCATATTGCTCTGGGTCAGCGAACCGGAGCCGAAGGCATCGGCGATCAAGCGGAAGCCCAGGTATTTGATCTTGGCGACATTCTCGAACGCCAGCGCCGGCGACTGCGGCCCCAGCCCGTCGGCCAGCTCGAAGCCCAATAGCCGCGACGGCGCGCCGAACTGCTGCAGCAAGGCGTGGCAGTGGTCGAACACATGCTCGCTTTCCAGACAGGAGGTGTCGATGCGCGCATTGAAACCGCAGTCCTCGCCCAGGCCCTGCTGGCGCAAGCCGGACCACAGCCTGGCCATGCGCGCCACCAGTTCTTCCAGCACCAGAGCGGACACGCCCTTGCGCTGCGCCAGCACATTGAACAAACCCGCGCCCCACTCCACCCGTCCCTGCGGCCGGATCAGCGCCGCCACGCCGAAACCGACCGGACTCAAATCGGGCAAGCGCAATATCGGCTCCAGCTCCAGCTTGAAATCGCCGGCGCAGATATCGGCGAAAAAGCTTTCCACCTCCAGCTGCTGCACCTGATAAGCGCGCTCAAGGTCGGAGAAGATGCCGTTGAGCGCGGCGAGAAAGGCTTCCGCCGAATAGGGTTTGGACAGAAAGCGGGTGCTGCCTATGCCCAAGCTGCCGGCCATTTCGCTGATGGTGTTCAGCGTTTTGCCGTCATATCCGGAAATGATCAGCAAGGCGGAGCGATAGCCGAGCAAGGCCACGTGCTTGATGAAGTCTATGCCGTTCATGCCCGGCATGCCGATATCGGTGACGATCAGGTCATAGCGGTTCTCTCCTATGCTGCGCAGCGCCTCGGCCGGGTCGCTGAACTCATCGATGGCCACCTCGTAACGACTGAAAAAACTGGCCTGGCGGGAAATCAGCTTGCGTAACACCAGCTGATCTTCAAGCACCAGAAACCGCTTGGCCGGCAAGCCCATGGGATCACCCTCCCCGCAATGCGCGCGGCGGCCGTTACGGCCGCCCGCGGCTCAAGCCAAATACGACATTCGAGTAATATTGATACTAGGTGCTGATGCCCGCAGCCACAACCACGGCTTGCGATATTCGATGCTGCGGCGCGGCAGCCTGGGACGCGCCCACGCTCCTGCGCGCGGGAGCGAGACAAGGCGAAAACAGAGGAGAAAACGGCGTTGGCAAGCGATCAAAAACAATCCGAGGCCTTGCTCTGCGTGCAGAGCTGACCCGCGATGGGCATTGCACAGGCTTTTATGCAATTGGCGCTACCGCCATGCATAATATGAGCATTGTCACGCCAGGAGGCACGCCATGCTGTTCCAGTCTAGCCAGCTCGGCCAGGTCGATATCGACGAGAGCACCATCATCACTTTCCCACACGGCATTCCCGCGCTGGAGAGCTGCACCCGCTTCAAGCTGTTCCATAACGCGACCCAGGCTCAGCCGCAGGTGTTCTGGCTGCAGTCGCTGGACGATCCCGGCATCATCTTCAGCATCGCCACGCCGGAAGCGCTGGACATTCGCTACGAAATCGAACTGGATGACGCGGAAGTGGCGGAACTGCGCCTGCAACAGCCTCAGGATGTCGCCATCCTACTGATGCTGAGCAATCAGGCCGACGAACAACACCCGGCGCTGCCATCGATGAAAGCCAATATCCGCAATCCGCTGGTGATCAATCTGCAAAGCCGCGTCGGCCTGCAAAAAGTGGGGCTGCAGTGCGACATCCTGCTGCATAACCGCTGATGCCGGCGCCCGCCCGCTGCGCCTGGTGCGGCGACGACCCGCTCTATGTCGCTTATCACGACCAGGAATGGGGACGGCCGGAGCGCGACGATAGCAAGCTGTTCGAGATGCTGATCCTGGAGGGCGCCCAGGCCGGCCTGTCCTGGATCACCATCTTGCGCAAGCGCGAGGGCTACCGCCGCGCCTTCCACGGCTTCGATCCGGTCAAGGTCGCGGCGATGGACGAGAACGACGTGGAGCGGCTGATGCAGGATACCGGCATTGTGCGCAACCGTTTGAAGATCCGGAGCGCCATCCGCAACGCCAAGGTGTTTCTGCAGATGCAGCGGCAACACGGCAGCTTTGCCGGCTGGCTGTGGGCGCATGTGGACGGCCGGCCGCTACTGCGCCGCCACGACGACGAGCGGGTGCCCGCCAGCACCGAACTGTCCGACCGCGTCAGCAGGGCACTGAAGAAAGCCGGCATGAACTTCGTCGGCAGCACGGTGATCTACGCTTATCTGCAAGCCTGCGGCGTGGTCAACGACCACATGTCGGACTGCTTCCTCTGCCCCGATCGCGGCTGAACCCTCCAGACGCTAAAAAAGCCCGGAATCCCGGGCTTTTTTAGCGGCGGACCTGCGCTCAGGCGAAGCTCAGATGGCCGTCCCGCGCTTCCACCAGGATGGTGGATTTCGGTGGGTATTTGCCGGCCAGGATAGCCTTGGCCAGCGGGTTTTCCAACTCGCTCTGGATCGCCCGTTTCAGCGGCCGCGCGCCGTAGACCGGGTCGAAGCCGACTTCGGACAAGAGCGCCAACGCTTCCTCGCTGACCTGCAGATCCAGGTCCAGCTTGGCCAGCCGGCCTTCCAGACTCTTGAGCTGGATGCGGGCGATGGATTTGATGTGCTGCTCGCCCAGGCCGTGGAACACTACCACCTCGTCGATGCGGTTGATGAACTCTGGCCGAAACTGGGTTTTCACTTCCGCCATCACCGCCAGCTTGATCACCTGGTAATCGTCGGTATCCATGGTCTGGATCTGCTGGCTGCCGATATTGGACGTCATCACCACCACCGTGTTCTTGAAGTCCACGGTACGGCCCTGGCCATCGGTCAGCCGGCCATCGTCCAACACCTGCAGCAGGATGTTGAACACGTCCGGATGCGCTTTTTCCACCTCGTCCAGCAGGATCACGCTATACGGTTTGCGGCGCACCTGTTCGGTCAGATAGCCGCCTTCCTCGTAACCGACATAGCCCGGCGGCGCGCCGATCAGCCTGGCCACCGAATGCTTCTCCATATACTCGGACATATCGATGCGGATCAGATGATCTTCACTATCGAACATGAAGCCGGCCAAGGCCTTGCACAGCTCGGTCTTGCCCACCCCGGTCGGCCCCAGGAACAGGAAGGAGCCGTAGGGCTTGTTGGGGTCGGCCAGGCCGGAGCGGGAGCGACGGATGGCGTCGGCCACCGCGCTGACCGCCTCGTCCTGCCCCACCACGCGCTGATGCAGCACCTCTTCCATGCGCAACAGCTTGTCGCGCTCGCCTTCCAGCATCTTGGACACCGGAATGCCGGTGGCGCGGCTGACCACTTCCGCGATCTCCTCCGCGCCCACCTGGGTGCGCAGCAGGCGGTTGGGCTTGGCCTGCTCCCCGGCGCCGGCCGCTTCCGCGTCCTGCAGCCGCGCTTCCAGCTGTGGCAGCTTGCCGTATTGCAGTTCCGCCAGCTTCTGCCAATCGCCCTTGCGCTTCAAGTCCTCCATGTCCAGCTTGAGGCGCTCGATTTCCTCCTTGATGCTTTGCGATCCCTGCTGCGCCGCCTTCTCCGCCTTCCAGATTTCATCCAGGTCAGCGTATTCGCGCGACAGCTCGGCGATCTCGTCCTCGATCAGCTTCAGCCGCTTTTGCGAGGCCTCGTCGCTTTCCTTGTTCACCGCTTCGCGCTCGATCTTCAATTGGATCAGCCTGCGGTCCAGCTTGTCCATCGCCTCTGGCTTGGAATCCAGCTCCATCTTGATGCGGCTGGCGGCCTCGTCGATCAAATCGATGGCCTTGTCCGGCAGGAAGCGGTCGGTGATAT